>NZ_JBSFPX010000254.1:0-8539 GCF_053588415.1 Mycobacterium sp. NPDC003449 | reverse complement strand
ATCGGAAGCGGCGCTGGCCGCGATGACGACCCTGCAGGCCCGCATGCTCGACCTGATCGCGGGAATACCGACGCTGCGAGCGGTCGGCCGCACCGCCGGATCCGTCCGGCGGATCGCCGAACTCTCTGCGACCCACCGGCGTTCGGCGATGGCAACGCTACGGATCGCCTTCCTCTCGTCGCTGGTGCTCGAGCTGCTGGCCACACTGGGTGTCGCCCTGGTCGCGGTCAGCGTCGGGTTACGGCTGGTCTTCGGCGATATGAGCCTGGCCGCCGGGCTGACCGCGCTGCTGCTGGCGCCCGAGGTGTTCTGGCCGCTGCGCCGCGTCGGCGCGGCATTCCACGCCGCGCAGGACGGTAAGACCGCCGCCGAACAGGCGTTGCGGCTGTCCGGGCCGGCATCGACGATCGGCGGCACCCGTGCGGTGTCGGTGCGCGCGCCGCGTATCGAGGTGGACGGCCTGGCCGCGGCCATCGAGCCGGGCCGGGTCACCGTGCTGACCGGACCCAACGGAGCCGGCAAAACCACGGTGCTTCAGGCGATTCTCGGCCTCACCGAGTTGCCCCGCGGGCAGGTCCGCGTCGATGACATCGAGGTGGCCGCACTCGACCTGGCCGGGTGGTGGCGTCGCATCGCCTGGCTCGCCCATCGTCCGGTCCTGATCCCCGGCACCGTGCGGGAGAATCTGGAACTGCTCGGCCCGCTGCCCGACCTCGGCACCGCGTGCCGCGCAGCCGGTTTCGACGAGGTGCTCGACGGGCTGCCCGACGGCCTGGACACCCGGACCGGTCGCGACGGCGTCGGCCTGTCACTGGGGCAACGGCAGCGCCTGGGGTTGGCCCGGGTGCTGGGTTCGGATGCCGGCATCCTGCTACTCGACGAGCCGACCGCACACCTGGACGCCGCACTGGAAACCCGGGTGCTGAACGCGATCGCCGCCCGCGCCAGGGCCGGGGCCACCGTGGTCGTGGTCGGCCACCGCGACCCGGTGCTGGCGATCGGTGACCGGATACTGACGGTGGGTGATTCCGTTGTGGCGCAATGACCCCCTGCCGAAGCTGGCCGTGGAACTGCTGCGGCCCCGGCTCGGCCGGCTGGCGCTGGCGAGCGGGCTCGGGGTGCTGTCGCTGGGCAGCGCGCTTGCCCTGGCCGGCATTTCGGCGTGGTTGATCACCCGCGCCTGGCAGATGCCGCCGATCCTGGACCTGAGCGTGGCGGTGGTGGCCGTGCGGGCCCTGGGCATATCCCGCGGCGTGTTCGGCTACTGCCAGCGGCTGGCATCCCACGACACCGCACTGCGCGCGGCCGCCAACGCCCGCACCGGCCTCTACCGCCGGCTCGCCGACGGTCCCGCCGACGACGCCATGCGGCTGCCCAGCGGGGAACTGGTGGCCAGGGCCGGCGCATCGGTCGACGAGCTGTCCGACGTCCTGGTACGCGCGGTGCTGCCGATCGTGGTGGCCGCCGTGCTGAGTTGCGCCGCGGTGGGTGCCGTCGCGCTGATCTCCCCCGCGGCGGCGACGGTGCTCGCGGTGTGCCTGCTGATCGCCGGGGTCCTGGCACCCGCGGTCGCCGCCCGAGCCGCGAACGCCGCCGAATCGGTTGCCTCCCAGCATCGTTCCGACCGGGACACCGCGGTGATGCTGGCGCTGGAGCACGCCCCGGAGCTGCGGGTGAGCGGCAGGCTCGACGACGTCATCGCCGTCGCCGAGCGCCACCACCGGGACTGGGGTGATGCGGGCGACCGCGCCGCGGCACCGGCCGCCCTCGCCGCCGCGATGCCCAGCGCAGCGACCGGTGTCAGCGTGCTGGGCGCCGTGATCGCCGGGATCGCGCTGGCACCGGCCCTCGCGCCGACCACCCTGGCGATCCTGATGTTGTTGCCGCTATCGGCTTTCGAGGCGACGTCGGCCCTACCGGACGCGGCCGTGCAACTCATGAGATCGCGGATCGCCGCGCGGCGACTGCTCGAACTCACCCCACCCGAACGCTATCTGCGGCCACGACCCGCGCCACCCGATGTCGAGCTGCCGGCGGGTGGCCGGCTGGCGGTGGTCGGGCCCAGCGGATCGGGCAAGACCACCCTGCTGATGGGCCTGGCCGACAAACTCTCCGAAACACCGCAGCGGGCGGCATTTTTCGCCGAGGATGCGCACCTGTTCGACACCACCGTGCGCGACAACCTGCTGGTTGTCCGCGGAGATGCCGCCGACGCCGAACTGGTCACGGCACTACGGCGGGTCGGCCTCGGGCCATGGCTCGAGGGGCTGTCCGACGGATTGGCCACCGTGCTGACGGGCGGCGCGGCCGGGGTTTCGGCCGGACAACGGCGGCGTCTGCTGCTGGCCCGTGCTTTGGTCTCGACTTTTCCGATCGTTCTGCTCGACGAACCGACGGAGAATCTGGATGCCGCTGACGGCCAACGGATCCTGACCGACCTGCTCCGGGCGGACGGATTGTTCGGCCACGGGCGCACCGTCGTGGTGGCCACCCACCATCTGCCGGCCGGCATCGACTGCCCGATCATCGACTGTCCGCCACTGGGTACGGCGGCCGGCGGGTAGCCTCACAGGCATGACCGACGAACGAGGCGACGCCCCCAGGTCGGATGTGCCCCCGCAAACCCCGCCCGCCCCGCCCCCGCCCTACCCGTACGGACCGTATCCGGGCGGGTATCCGCCCCCGCCGTACGGTGGCTATCCGCCGCAGCCCGCCGGGTTCGCCACCGGCCCGAAGAACGGGCTGGGCATCGCGGCCCTGGTGACCGCGATCGTCGGCCTGGTGTTGGTGTGGTCGGTGGTCGGCGGGTTCGTCCTGGGCATCGTCGCCATCGTGCTCGGCTTGATCGCCCACGGCCGGTGCAAGCGCGGTGAGGCCACCAACTCGGGCGTCGCGATCTCGGGCATCGTGCTCGGCGCGATCGCCATCGTGGTGTCGCTGGTCTTCATCGCCATCTGGGTGACCGTCGGCACCCGATGGTTCGAAGACGTCGGCGGCCGCGATTACATCAGCTGCCTGGAGGATGCGGGCAACGACCAGGCGGCGCAGCGGCGCTGCGAGGACGCCTTCGAGAAGCGCCTCGAAGACGAGTTCGGCGGCTCCCCCACGTCCACCCGCTGACCGTCAGCCCGCGCCGGGGAAGTATTTGACGATCCCCTCCTGGACGACGGTGGCCAGCAGCCCGCCCGACGCGTCGAAGAAGTGCCCGGTCCCCAGACCGCGGGACTCGGCGGCCACCGGCGAGGTGGTGGAGTACAGCACCCATTCGTCGAATTTGACCGGCCGGTGAAACCACACCGTGTGATTCATCGTCACCGCGAAGATGCGGTCGAAGCCCCACGACAGTCCGTGCGTGGTGATGATCGAGTCCAGCACCGTGGTGTCCGACGAGTACACCAGCGCGGCCCCGTGCAGCACCGGATCATCGGGCATGACGCCCTCGGTCTTCAGCCACACCCGGTTGTGGTCGAGCCTGCCGCCCTTGTCCCGCATCACCCAGGCCGGGTCGTTGGTGTAGCGCCATTCGATCGGCCGCAGCGCGTTGACGAACAACGGCACGGTCTGTTCATAGCCCCGCAGCAGTTCGTCGATCTTGGGCAGGGTGTCGGGTTGCGGCACGTCGGGCGCGGCGACGCTGTGCTCGAGGCCGCGGCCACCGTTCATGTAAGAGATCATCACGGTGGTCAGCAGCTGCCCGTCCTGCATGACATCGACCCGGCGGTTGGCGAACCGCCGTTCGTCGCGCAGCCGCACGATGTGGAACTCCAGGTCCTTCTCCGGGTCCCCGCCGGCGATGAAATGCGCCGACAGCGCGCTGGGGGCCAGCTTGTGCTCCAACGAGCGACCGCCCGCCACGAACGCCTGAGCCGTCATCTGGCCGCCGAACGTGCGGACCGGGTTCTTGCTCGGATGCGTGCCGATGAACAGATCGTCGCCGGCGCGGTCGAGTTCGAGAACTTCCAGGAGCTCCTCGAAATCCGGGTGTGACACTGAGCTCCTTATCCGCGCCCTCGTCGCCGAGCCTCGCTAGACGTCGTCCTCCCCGATGCGGTGGACGTGAATGAGATTGGTGGAGCCTACTGTGCCAGGTGGCGCGCCGGCGACGATGACCACCAGCTCGCCCCGCTTGTAGCGGCCCAGATCCAGCAGCGATTTGTCGACCTGGCGGATCATGTCGTCGGTGCTGCGCATCTGCGGCACGATGAACGTCTCGGTGCCCCAGGTCAGGGCCAGCTGACTGCGCACCTCCGGCAGCGCGGTGAACGCCAGCACCGGCAGCGGGGTGTGCAGCCGGGCGAGCCGCCGCACCGTGTCCCCGGACTGGGTGAAGGCCACCAGCGCCTTGGCGTCCAACCGCTCCCCGATATCGCGGGCGGCGTAGGAGATGACCCCCCGCTTGGTCCGCGGCACGTGAGTCAACGGCGGCACCACCACCGAGTTGTCCTCGACCGCGGTGATGATCCGGGCCATCGTCCGGACCGCTTCCAGCGGGTACTTGCCCACCGAGGTCTCACCGGACAGCATCACCGCATCGGCACCGTCGAGCACCGCGTTGGCGACGTCGGAGGCCTCGGCCCGGGTCGGCCGCGAGTTCTCCAGCATCGACTCCAGCATCTGCGTGGCGACGATGACCGGTTTGGCATTCTCCCGCGCCATCTGGATGGCCCGCTTCTGCACCAGCGGCACCTCTTCGAGCGGAAGCTCGACACCGAGGTCGCCGCGCGCGACCATGACGGCGTCGAACGCCAGCACGATCGCCTCGAGGTTCTCGACCGCCTCGGGCTTCTCCAGCTTGGCGATCACCGGGACGCGCCTGCCGACCCGGTCCATCACCTCGTGCACGAGTTCGATGTCGGCGGGCGAGCGCACGAACGACAGGGCGATCAGGTCGACCCCGAGCCGCAGGGCGAACTCCAGGTCGTCGATATCCTTCTCCGAGAGTGCGGGCACCGACACGTTCATGCCGGGCAGCGACAAACCCTTGTTGTTACTGACCGGGCCACCCTCGGTGACCTTGCATACGACGTCGTTGCCGTCGATCTGCTCGACGACCAGGCCCACCTTGCCGTCGTCGACCAGCAGCCGGTCACCGGCCGCGGCGTCGGCGGCCAGGTTCTTGTAGGTGGTCGACACCCGGTCGTGGGTGCCCTCGCAGTCGTCGACGGTGACCCGCACCGTCTCACCGGTCGCCCAGTACGTCGGACCGTCCGCGAACCGGCCCAGCCGGATCTTGGGGCCCTGCAGATCGGCCAGGATGCCGACGGCGTGCCCGGTGAGGTCCGACGCCGCCCGCACCCGCTTGTAGGAAGCTTCGTGGTCGCTGTGGTCGCCGTGGCTGAAGTTCAGCCGGGCGACATCCATTCCTGCCTCGACCAGCGCCCTCACCGTCTCATCGGTGCCGGTGGCTGGGCCGAGGGTACAAACGATTTTTCCGCGTCTGCTCACGTCGCATGAGCATAGTCGTTGATCGATTCAGATGACGGCCAGCGGTAGCGCTCCCGGCCGCACCGGCGCCGGCAGGTCCGACTCACCCATCAGGTAGGCGTCGACGGCGTGCGCGGCGCTGCGGCCCTCGGCGATGGCCCAGACCACCAGGGATGCGCCGCGGTGCGCATCACCGCAGACGAACACCCCGGGCGCGTCGGTCTGCCAGTCCGAACCACACGGCAACGCGCCGCGGCCGTTGAGCCGGAGCCCGAGGCCGTCGAGCAGCGCCATGTGCTCGACACCGTCGAACCCGATCGCCAGCAGCGCCAGATCGCACGGAATCTGCAGCGCCTCGCCGACCGGAGTGATCTGACGGCGCCCTTCGGCGTCGCGGGTCACCCGGACCTCGGCGATCTCGACCGCCCGCACCTGTCCGTTGTCGTCGCCGACGAAACGCTGCACCGCGACCTCGTAGCGGCGCGCACCGCCCTCGGCATGGGCCGGTGAGGTGCGCAGCACCAACGGCCACGTCGGCCAGGGGGTGCGGGCGTCGTCGCGCGCCTCGGGCGGCTCGGGGTTGTAGTCGAGTTGGGTCACCGAGACCGCGCCCTGCCGGTGCGCGGTGCCCAGGCAGTCGGCTCCGGTGTCCCCGCCGCCGATGATCACCACATGCCTGCCCGCCGCCGAGACCGGCGACGCACCGTCGCCCTCGCACTCGCGGTTGGCCGGCACCAGATGCTCCATCGCCAGATGCACCCCGTCCAGGTCGCGTCCCGGTACGTCGTTGTCGCGGGCGCGCAGGGCACCGACCGCCAAGACCACGGCCTGGTGCCGGTCACGCAGCTGCTCGACGGTGACATCGACACCGACCTCGCATTCGGTGACGAAGCGGGTGCCCTCGGCACGCATCTGCGCCAGCCGCTGGTTGAGCGTCGACTTCTCCAGCTTGTACTCGGGGATCCCGTACCGCAGCAAACCGCCGAGCCGGTCGTCGCGTTCATACACCGTCACCTCGTGTCCGGCCCGGGTGAGCTGTTGTGCCGCTGCCAATCCCGCCGGGCCCGATCCGACCACGGCGACGTGCTTGCCGGTCGAGATCGCGGCGGGTTGCGGTTCGACGGTGCCGTCCAGCCAGGCCTGGTCGGCGATGGTCTGCTCGATGCGTTTGATCGTGACGCTGCCGCCGGTCTGTTCCTCGGCGATCGACAGCACACAGGCCGCCTCGCACGGCGCCGGGCACAACCGGCCGGTGAACTCCGGGAAGTTGTTGGTCGCGTGCAACCGGTCACTGGCGGCGTCCCAGCGTCCGCGCCGCACCAGGTCGTTCCACTCGGGGATCAGATTGCCCAGCGGGCAGCCCGCACTCCCGGAGTGGCAGAACGGAATTCCGCAGTCCATGCAGCGTCGGGCCTGCTGGGACACCTCACCGGCCCGCTGGTGCGGATCCTGCCGCTCATAGACCTCGCGCCAGTCGCCGACCCGCTCGTCGACGGACCGCTTGGCGGCCTCGATCTTGGGAACTCGAAGGAATCCGGTCGGATCAGCCACGGCTGGCCTCCATGATCGCGCTGTCGACGTCGCGCCCCTCCGCCTTGGCCATCCTGGTGGCCTGCAGCACGCGTTGGTAATCGGTCGGCATGACTTTGGTGAATTGCGCACTGCGCCTTGGCCAGTCGGACAGGACCGAGGTGGCGACGGTGCTGCGGGTGTGCTGTGCGTGTCGGGCGACGACACCGTGCAACCAGATCAGGTCCTCGGGTTCGAGACGTTGCAGGGCAACCATCTCGGTGTTGACCTTCGCCGGGTCGAGGCCGAGCACGAACGCGATACCACCCGACATTCCGGCCGCCAGATTGCGACCGGTCCGGCCCAGGATCACCACCCGGCCACCGGTCATGTATTCGCAGGCGTGGTCACCGACCCCCTCGACGACCGCGAGCGCCCCGGAATTGCGGGCACCGAACCGCTCCCCCACCCGTCCCCGCAGGAACACCTCGCCCGAGGTCGCGCCGTAGAGCAGGGTGTTGCCCGCGATGACGTTGTCCTCGGGCAGGAACAGCACGTCGTCCGGCGGCCGGACGATCACCCGGCCACCGGAAAGCCCTTTGCCGACATAGTCGTTGGCGTCGCCGATCAACTCGAGGGTGACGCCGGGCGGCAGGAAGGCACCGACCGACTGCCCCGCCGAACCGGTCAGCGTGACGTGGATGGTGTCGTCGGGCAGCCCGGTCGCCCCGTACCGGCGGGTGACCTCCGCGCCGAGCAGCGTCCCGACGGTGCGGTTGACGTTGCGGACCGGCAGCTCCAGTCGCACCGGGTGAGCGTCCTCCAGCGCGCCTTCGGCGAGCTGGATCAGGGTGCGGTCAAGGGCGTGTTCGAGTCCGTGCTCCTGGCCGCGCACCCGGCGGCGCTGGGCCGGCGTGCCGCCGGGTGCATCGGCGGGGACCGCGAAGATCGGGCTCAGGTCCAGCCCCCGGCTCTTCCAGTGCGCGATGCCGGGAGCGGTATCGAGCACCTCGGCATGACCGACCGCCTCGTCGATGCTGCGGAAACCCAGTTCGGCGAGGTATCGGCGGATGTCCTCGGCGATGAAGGTGAAGAAGTTCTCCACGAACTCGGGCTTACCGTTGAACCGGGCCCGCAGTTCCGGGTTCTGGGTGGCGACACCGACCGGGCAGGTATCCAGATGGCAGACCCGCATCATGATGCAACCCGAGACCACCAGCGGCGCGGTGGCGAACCCGAACTCCTCGGCGCCCAACAGCGTGGCGACGACGACATCGCGCGCGGTGCGCATGCCGCCGTCGCACTGCACGGTGATGCGGTCGCGCAGCCCGTTGAGCACGAGGGTCTGCTGGGTGTCGGCCAGGCCGATCTCCCACGGCGCCCCGGCGTGTTTGAGCGAGGTCAACGGCGCCGCACCGGTGCCACCGTCGTACCCGGAGATCAGCACCACGTCGGCGTGCGCCTTGGACACCCCGGCCGCGACGGTGCCGACCCCGACACTGCTCACCAGCTTGACGTGGATGCGCGCATCGGCGTTGGCGTTCTTGAGGTCGTGGATCAGCTGGGCGAGGTCCTCGATCGAGTAGATGTCGTGGTGCGGCGGCGG
>NZ_JBSFPX010000253.1:0-8627 GCF_053588415.1 Mycobacterium sp. NPDC003449 | reverse complement strand
ACGTCATGCTCGTGACCCCGCTGCGCGACGGGATGAACCTGGTCGCCAAGGAGTACGTGGCCTGCCGCAGCGACCTCGGCGGCGCCCTGGTGCTCAGTGAATTCGCCGGCGCGGCCGCCGAACTGCGCTGGGCTCATCTGACCAATCCGCACGACCTCGAAGGCGTCAAGGACACCATCGAGGCCGCGTTGAATCAGACGGTCGAGGAGGGACACGATCGAATGCGCGCGCTGCGCCGCCAGGTGCTGACACACGACGTCTACCGCTGGGCGGACAACTTTCTGGCGGCACTGGCGTCGAACGCGAGAAGCACGGTCATCCCGGCACTTGCCGGTCCGGCCGGTCAGAGCGAAGCGGCGACAGCCCAGAGCTCGTCGGACGCAGCGGGTTCAGTCCAATCCAGCGGGCTCAACAGCACATCGGTTGCGCCGGCGTCGAGATAAGCCCGCAGCTTACGCCGGACCGATTCCGCCGAACCTACCGCCGCAAGGTCGACGACACTACCGACATTCTCCCGCGCGATGACTTTCTGGTATGACCGCATCGTCTGGAAGAAACTCAACTGCTCGGCCACGAAGCTCTGGGCGGTGTCCACGTCCGCGGACACCACGGCCGGCACCTGCGCGATGATCCTGGGCTTCGGTCGCCCGGCCTCAGCGGCCGACTTCGCGATAGCCGGTTCGATGAACTCGGCTATCGTCCGAGGACCCGCCAGAAACGGCAGCGTGCCATCGGCCAACTCGCCGGCAACCCGCAACGCCTTCGGGCCCATCGCGGCCACATACACCGGCACGGGTGTCCCGCCGGCGACGCGCACCGGCCAAACGGGCCGCGCACTGATCTCACTGCCGCTGAAGTCCACCGCACCGGTATCGAAAACCGACCTCAGTACCGTCAAATGCTCACGAAGACGAATTATCGTCTTGGCCACCGGTATTCCGAACGCCTGTCGGTCCGGAGCGTGTCCGCCCAATCCGATGCCCAGGCTGAAGTTGCCAGCCGATGCGGCCTGCGCCGTCTGGGCCAGCGACGCCACAGTCAGCGGATGACGCGCATTGATCGGAACCACCGCCGTGCCTACGCCAAGCCCCGGTACCGCCGCACCCACCAAACCCGCCAGAGCGATCGCGTCATAATCGTTGCGCTGGCCCAGCCAGACCTGACGCACGCCCAAGCCGTACGCACGTGCGGCCTGCGCCACCACATCGTCGACAACGTTGACCGCCCGCGGATCGGGAAACAACAGGACTCCAGTCGCGCCGGCGCGCCCGGAGCTGCTCTCGCGAGAGGATTCTCCGGTAAACGACCCCATCACCATCTCCTCGCTACGCGAATTCCAGGAGATCGGCCACTGGACGGCGTGGTTTCTGGGGCCAGTTGGTCGGCAGCTTCGCCCCGATAGCCACCAGCATGACCGGCACCTCGTCGGCGGTGAGTCCGAACTCGGCGGCCAGCGGTCCGGGGTCGAAAGCGATCATCGGCGTGGAGCCCAGTCCCAGCGCGTTCGCCGCGTACATCATCGCCGTCGCCGCGATGGCGCCGCTTCGGATCGCCTCGTCGCGCTGGCACCGCGGCTTTTCGAAATACAAACGGCGTGCCGCGTTTTCGTAATCCATTACCATCTCGGGCGGCATGATGCCCGCGTCCACGACTGGTGCGAGGCGCTGGGCCGTCACCCGGTGGTCGGGCAACTGGCCGCAGATGATGACGATGACGGCCGCGGCGGTGATCTTGGGCTGGTCCCAGGCGATTGGACGCAGACGGGCCTTGGCTTCCGGGCTGCGCACGGCGATGAAGCGCCAGTTCTGCAGGTGAAAGGACGTCGGCGCCGTCGTGGCGATGCGTACCAGCTCTTGAATCTGGTCGTCGGTCAGGGTGAACTCGGGATCGTAGTGGCTGGTCGTACTGCGACTCACGAGGCTCTCGATGACGGCGTTGGTCATGGTGATTGCGGTGGTCATGGCGAATCCTATGAGGTGGGGTATTTGGGCAACGCGAACGTGGACGTGCCGTTCGCACGTGGTCGGTATGAGCCGAACGGCGACAAGGTGATTCGCATGCCACCGCTACCTCGCACTGGAGCGAAGATTACTCCGGAGCGATAGACGCCACGATCCCCCGACGGCCGAGACCGAAGGCCCCGCTTATACCCGGGGCGTCGCCGCGGTTATATCCACTTCCTGGGCCAGTAGCGGATCCCAGACCTGATTGACGGTTGGGTGTGGCGCGACAGCATGGCGTAGGAGACTCGTGGGAACCTTGGCGACGACAGCGAGGGTGGCCGCCTGGGCAAGTTCGGAGAACTCGGGGCCGACGAAGGTTGCGCCGAGCAGTGTCTCGGTCTCGGCGTTGATGACGAGTTTGGCCCATCCGTGGTAGCCGTCTCGGTAGAGGGCGAGGTGCGACACTGTGTCGGGGTAATGGGCGGTTCGCGTGCGTACCGCGTACCCGTCCGTTCGGGCCTGATTTTCGGTGCGCCCCACGGTGACTACGTGCGGATCGGTGTAGATGACCTGGGCGATGTTGCCGTCGTCACCGGCAGCCAACTGGCTCTCGGATGGTTCTCGGCCTGCGGCCCGAGCCGCGATGATGTCGGCTACGACACGGCCGTGGTAGGTGGAGATGTGAGACAGGCGAGCACGTCCGGTGGTGTCACCGAGGGCGTAGAGCCAATTGCCGGTGACGCCGGTCGCCTGTAGGTGGTTGTCCACCGAAATGAACTCGCCGACCGGTAGACCGACAGTTTCCAGTCCGATGTCATCGGTGTTGGACAGTCGTCCCGCGGCCAAGACCAGTTCGTCTACCGTGATGGTCTGGCCGCCGAACGTCACGGTTACCGGGCCGCCCGGTACGGGGCGGGCTACTGAGGACAACTCCGTCTCGAAGTTGATCGTGACGCCCTTGCTTCGCAGGGACTGTTCGACCAGCTCACGGGCCTCGGGTTCGAGGTTTTCCAACAGGGTGTTTCCCCGTACCAGGACTGTCACCGCCGAGCCCAAACCGGTCAGGATGGTGGCGAATTCGACGGCGACGGGGCCGCCACCCACGATCAGCGTGCGCGGTGGCACCGCGGTCATGGTCGTCAGGTCGCGATTGGTCCACGGGCGCGCGTGCGCCAACCCGGGTATCTCGGGCACGTTAGGGCGGGTGCCGGTGGCGATGACGACCGCGTGGCGTGCGGTCACGATGACTTCGGCGTTGTCGGCGTGGGCCACGCGCACTGTTCGTCGGCCGCTCAACCGGCCGGACCCACGGAACACCGTGGCGCCGGCTTGCCGCAACGATGCGATCCGGTCTTGGTCGGAGAGATGCTCGATGATCACGTCGCGTTTGTCGAGGGCGGCCGCCACGTCCAGCCTGTCCTGTGAAATGGTCTCTCGCACTCCAGGAACCATTTTCGCGAGGTTGAACACCTCGATCGGGCGGAGCAGTGTCTTACTCGGGTTGCAGCCAAAGTAATGGCACTCCCCACCGACCAGACGATCTTCGACGAGCGCCACCGAGAGACCTGCCGAGGCGAGCTTGCGCACAGCGGCGACACCGCCCACACCACCGCCCACGACGACCACGTCGAACTCGTCACGGTCCGCGGCGATCGGGGAGGATGGTGCCAGACCTGTCGAGTCCCCGACGGGATCACTCACCGGAGTGCGTACCGATCCAGTCCGAGTATCGAGTAGTGAAATAGGTCGCGGACTCGCCGGGTGCGAGGCTGTCGTCGTCGATCACAGCGCCGAAATACGGTGCCCGGGCATCGGTCTCTACTCGACGCTGATCGCCGATGGCCTCAAGACCCATGCGCACAAAGTCGTCCATCCCCATGACTTCGGGGCCGGCGATCTCGGTGACACCGTTGCGAGGACCCGCCGTTGCCGCACGAGCGACCGCCGTGGCGACATCGTCAGCGGCGATGGGCCGAAATAACGCGTGCGGCAGCCTGACAACGTCTTCCTCGGTGGCAGAATCGGCCAATCCCACCGCGAATTCGTAGAACGGAGTTGCCCGCACGATCGAATACGGCCGGCCCGACTCCATGATCAGGTTCTCCTGGGCGGCCTTGGCGGTGTTGTACCCACTGTCCGGCATGACCTGCGCACCCACGACCGACAACGCGACATGGTGTCCGACACCGGCTTCGCGCTCGACGGACAGCAGGTTCGTCGTCGTGGTCATGAAGAACTCCATCACCGGATCATCATCGAACAACGGCGAATCCGCGACATCGACCACCACATCGGCACCGGCGACCGCTCCGACCAAACCCTCGCCGGTGAACGCATCGACGCCTGACCGGCGCGAGCCGGCCAACACATCATGCCCCTGCGAGCCGAGCTCGGCCACGACCTTCGAACCGATAAGTCCCCCACCACCTATAACGACGATCTTCATGGCTTACCTTTCAGTAGAAGGACACCGGCAGTGCGGTGGTCATGCCGCTCAACGTACCTTCACGGGGCAGACCCTCTCCAAGGCTCATATCATGAAATCGACGAGCCAATCATAAGCATCGCTTTTGATTGCAGTGCATTTCGGCTACGGCCGGTCGCGACGCCCTGGACTCGGAGGGTATGTTCCTCTATGGAGCGGGTGGAGCGAAAATTCAACCCACCCGATCACGATCGCCCGCCGATAACGGACAACCATTCATCTGGCCGGACCGACTACCGGCTCAGCATTTGAATTTCGCCTAGGACGGCGCAAACCCTTTCCGCGGTCATCGAAGCAACACTCCGCGGCACCACGTGTTCTGGTACCGCTCAATTCAACGTTCAATAAGAAACTTGGGAAAGAGGACCCGCAGATGGGTGCAGAGTTCGACGGCAAGAAGGTCATCGTTGTCGGCGGCAGCGCCGGCATGGGGCGCCAAGCCGCATTCGACGTCATCGACCGCGGCGGCACCGCGGTAATCATCGGCCGATCGCAACGCCGCGTCGACGAAACGGTTTCCGAGCTGACCGACCGGCAAGGTCAAGCCTGGGGGATCGCCGCCGAACTGACCGACCGATCCGTCGTTACCGACGTTCGAGGCCTGCTGTCCGAACATCACGGCGACGCCACGTTGATGGTCAACGCCGCGGGCTTCTTCATCCCAAAGCCGTTCCTGGACTACGACGCCCAGTTCTACGACTCGTACCTCGATCTGAACCACGCACTGTTCTTTCTCACCCAGACCGTGGTCGCAGGCATGATCGCCAACGGTGCAGGCGGCTCGATCGTCAACATCGGCAGCATGTGGGCGCACCAGGCCATCGGGCTGACACCATCGTCGGGCTATTCGATGCAGAAGGCCGCCCTGCACGCGCTGACCCACAATCTGGCCATCGAACTGGCCGATCATCAGATCCGCGTCAACGCCGTCGCGCCCGCTGTGGTGAAGACACCGCTCTACGAGGGGTTCATCCCGAAGGGCGAGATCGACACCACGCTGGCGACATTCGCGCCCCTTCATCCTCTGGGCCGCGTCGGCAATCCCACCGATGTGGCTAACGCGATCACCTTTCTGCTGTCCGAGCAAGCAAGCTGGATCACCGGCGCGATTCTCAACGTCGACGGCGGCATCATGGCAGGCCGCAACTAGCCCACTGTTATACCGGCGGAACCACGCGCCGGTCTGATCGTAAGGAACATCCGTGACACACGACTACCACAAGAATCCCGCCGCGGTCGACGCATTGCGCCCCGAGCAGTATTACGTCACCCAGGAAAGCGGCACCGAGCTACCCTTCACCGGCGAATACCTCGACAACCACGAGCCGGGCATTTACGTCGATGTGGTGTCCGGTGAGCCGCTGTTCGCATCCGTCGACAAATTCGACAGCAATACCGGTTGGCCGAGCTTCACCAAACCGGTCGACGATGACAACATCGTCGAAAAGCCCGACCGTCGGCACGTCATGGTGCGCACCGAAGTGCGCTCGCGCCATGGTGACAGCCACCTCGGGCACGTTTTCACCGACGGGCCCCGGTCCGAGGGTGGCCTGCGCTACTGCATCAACTCGGCCGCTCTGCGTTTCATCCACCGTGACGACCTCGAGGACGAGGGTTACGGACGGTACCTGCGTCTGTTCGAAACACCGGACGGCTCGGCGCCGCAGCCTGGTTCACAACTCGCCGAGCCGCAGCCATGATCACCAGCACCGCAATCCTGGCGGGTGGGTGCTTCTGGGGATTGCAAGACCTCGTCCGGGACCGGCCCGGTGTGGTCTCGACCCGGGTCGGTTATACCGGCGGTGACAACGACCACCCCACCTACCGCAACCATCCCGGCCACGCGGAGGCGATCAAGATCACCTACGACCCCCAGCGCATCGGCTACCGCGATCTGCTCGAATTCTTCTTCCAGATCCACGACCCGACGACAAAGAACCGCCAGGGCAACGACGTCGGCGACAGCTACCGCTCGGCGATCTTCTATCTCGATGACGATCAACGGCGCACGGCGCGCGACGTCATCGCAGAAATCAACGCCTCGGGACTATGGCCCGCGGCCGTGGTCACCGAGGTGATGCCGGCGAGTGAATTCTGGGATGCCGAAGAAGAACATCAGGACTATCTGCGGCATTACCCGGGCGGGTACACCTGTCACTACGTGCGTCCGGAATGGAAGCTGCCTGCCGGCAACGGATCTGAAGATGTACGGCGGTCTGCCGTTGAGTCGAGTCGACATGAATGACCGCGATCTCGCAGGGCGTCACCACCTCTCGCGGTGCGACCGGCAGATGCTGACCGCCGCGTACCTGCCGGTTGCCGCGCTCGGAACCGTGTTGATCGTCGCCAGAACCTGGCACACGGGCCGACAGCGGATCACGACGGGCATGCGATGAAGCAGAACCCCATTCTGGATGCGCTGTCGGCGGCGGGGATGTCGGTCTGGTTGGACGATCTGTCCCGAGACCGCCTCAACTCGGGCAACCTACAGCGGTTGATCGATACGAGAGGCGTCGTCGGCGTCACCACCAACCCGTCGATCTTTCAGCATGCGATCTCGCACGGCCGGGCCTACACACGCCAGCTCGCCGAACTGAGCGAACGCGGCTTTGACGCTGAATCGGCGCTCCGCACCGTGATCACCGATGACGTACGGGCGGCCTGCGACGTCCTGCTCCCGCAGTGGGAAGCGTCCGGGGGCGTGGACGGGCGGGTATCGATCGAGGTCGATCCCCGGCTGGCCGATAACACCGATGCGACGGTCGGCCAAGCCGCCGAACTGTGGACGATCGTCGGTCGGCCCAACCTGTTCATCAAGATTCCGGCCACGACGGCCGGCATGGCGGCCATCACCGCCACGGTGGCTGAAGGGATCTCGGTCAACGTGACCCTCATCTTCTCGGTCAAACGTCACCGCGAGGTGATGGATGCCTATCTGACCGGCCTGGAAGCCGCACATCGTGCTGGTCTCGACCTCACCGGAATCCACTCGGTGGCTTCGCTGTTCGTATCCCGGGTCGACACCGAAGTCGATAAGCGGCTGGAGGCGATCGGGACCGACGCCGCGGCGGCGCTGCGCGGCCAGGCGGCGATCGCCAATGCGCGCCTGGCCTACGCCGCGTACCAGGACGTGTTCGGAGCCGGAACACGCTATGCCGCACTCGGCTACGCCGGCGCCCACCCACAGCGTCCGCTGTGGGCATCCACCGGGGTGAAGAACCCGGCCTACCCCGACACCAGGTACATCACTGAACTGGTCGCACCCAACACCGTTGCCACCATCCCGGAGCCCACCCTGGAGGCGCTCGTCGACCACGGCGTCATCGGCACCGATGCCATCACCGGTACCGCCGGCCACGCCCAAGCAGTGCTCGACCGCATCTCCGCGGTCGGCGTCGACCTCGACGATGTCTTCACGACACTCGAAAGCGACGGTGTCGCCAAGTTCGCAGCCTCGTGGGGTCAACTCCTCGACGCCTACCCCACACCGGCAGGCACCCCGACGACGATCCCGGATCGGGGAGGGCCGAGCCGTTGACGACCACCACCCCGTCGATCGGTGAACTGCGCGCCCGAAGGCCCTTCCCGGAACGGACGGGCCCCAAGGGGAGCCTGATCTACAAGCTGCTCACGACGACTGATCACAAGGCGATCGGCATGATGTACGTGGTCGCATGCTTCGCGTTCTTCTTCATCGGCGGACTGATGGCGCTGTTCATCCGTACCGAACTGGCCGCGCCGGGCCTGCAGTTTCTGAGCAACGAGCAGTACAACCAGCTGTTCACCATGCACGGCACGGTGATGCTGCTGTTTTATGCCACGCCGATCGTGTTCGGGTTCGCCAACCTGGTGCTGCCGCTGCAGATCGGCGCGCCCGACGTGGCGTTCCCGCGGCTGAACGCGCTGTCGTTCTGGCTGTTCCTGCTCGGCGCGATGATTGCGCTGGGCGGCTTCATCGCTCCCGGCGGACCGGCCGACTTCGGCTGGACCGCGTACACCCCGCTGTCGAATGCGATCCACTCACCCGGCCCTGGCGGGGATCTGTGGATCATGGGATTGATCGTCGGCGGCCTGGGCACCATTCTCGGCGGCGTGAACATGATCACCACCGTGGTCTGCATGCGGGCCCCCGGGATGACCATGTTCCGGATGCCGATCTTCACCTGGAACATCCTGGTCACCAGCTTCATCGTGCTGGT
>NZ_JBSFPX010000252.1:0-8754 GCF_053588415.1 Mycobacterium sp. NPDC003449 | reverse complement strand
TGACAACCGTTAACGCGCGAGCAGACGCAAAACTGCCCAAAACCCCGAGGATTGAGGGCAGTTTGCGTCTGCTCGCGGTGGCTAGACGGGCGGTCCGTACAGCTGTTTGAACTTGTTCAGCGACTCTTGGATATCGCCTTTCAACGCCGCAGCGACCACCATCCCGATCGGCCCGAAGAGCGCGGGCCCACCGAGGTGGACGTCGAAGGTGACGGTCGACCCGTCACCTGAGGGTGCGATCTTTCCGATCAGCTTGACCTTCACCCCACCACGACCGTCGCCGTTGAGGGTCAACGACTGCGGCGGCTTGTAATTGACCAGGGTCCACTTGACCCGGTTCAGCATGCCCTTGACCTCGACGATCGAGTCGATGACGGTGCCCTTCTCCAGGGTTTCCGGCAATTTCGACCGCCAGGCCCGGTGAATGCTGAGCCACTCGTCGTAGCGAGCCAGATCGGATGCGTGCTCCCACGCCTTATCCGGCGACAACGGAACGTCGACGGAGACCGACAGTTTGGCCATAGGTTACTGCTGCGGCGGCGCCGGTGGAGCCGGAGGAGTGCCCTCCTGCGGGTTGTCGTTGCCCGCGTTGCCCTTGTTGAACTGGCCTTTGGCGGCGTCCTGCACCTTGTCGACGTGCCCGGCGTATTTGCCGCCGGTCTTCTTGTCGACGAGGTCGCCGGCCTTGTCGATCGCGCTGCTCGCCTTGTCCGGGTTATTGCCCAGCCAATCCTTCACTTTGTCGAGAATCCCCATGATTCCTCCCTAAATGTGTTGGCAAACGACTTCCATTGTCGTGTCTCAAGGCTATCTCCACAAGCGACGCCGCTCACCAAGCATCGCGCCCTGCACCCACCACAGCACCTCGACCAGGGCCGCTCCGACCAAACCGATTCCCAGCGCGACGCCGGTGACCCGCAGATTCGACGGGTCCAACATGAACAACCGCTGCGCCAGCGGTAGGGAAAAAATCAGCACATACGCCAGGCCCGAGACCGCGACCAACGCGATGCGCCACCACTGATAGGGCCGTGCCACCACCGACAGCACCCACAGCGAGGACGCCAGCAACGTAATTAACGCAGCCGTCGAAGCCTGGGTCTGCTCGACGGCGGTGGCCGCCCGGCCCTGGTAGGCGACCAGGTACGAGACGAACGTCGCCGTCCCCACCACCAGACCCGAGGGCAGCGCCGTGTACATCACCCGCCGCGCGAACCCCGTCTTGGCCCGTTCGTTGTTGGGCGCCAGCGACAGGATGAACGACGGGATGCCGATCGTGAACCAGGCCGCGATCGTGACGTGGATCGGCTGGAACGGGAACAACAGTGGATCGGTGTCGAAGAACCGGGCCGAGAGCCCGCCGATCCCGACCAGGACGGCCAGCAGCACCGAATACACGGTCTTGGTGAGGAACAGTGTCGAGACCCGCTCGATGTTGCCGATCACCCGGCGTCCCTCGCCGACCACATACGGCAGCGTCGCGAACTTGTTGTCCAGCAGCACGATCTGGGCGACCGCGCGGGAGGCCGAGCTGCCCGAGCCCATCGCCACCCCGATATCGGCGTCTTTGAGGGCCAGCACGTCGTTGACGCCGTCGCCGGTCATCGCCACCGTGTAGTTCCGCGGCCCAGATGCGGGTGGCGGCCTCGAGGGCGGCCTTCGCCGCCGCGTACGGCGTGCGCTCGGGGGTGCCGAGGGTGGTCATGCTGGTGACGTTGACGATGCGGCCCCAGCCCGCGTCCAGCATGCCCGGCAGCACTGCCTGCACCACCTGGACGGCCGTGCGCACGTTCAGGTCGTAGGTCTCATGAAGCTGGTCCAGGTCGATGCTGCCGATCCGGGCGAATCGCGCCAGCCCGACGTTGTTGACCACCGCTTCGATCGGCCCGTCGGCCAGGGCCTCCGCGAGCGCCCGATCGGTCCCGGCCCGATCGCTCAGATCGACCTCGACCAGTTTCCCCGGGAAGCCCGGTGTCGCGGTGCGCGCGAAGCCGATCGGTTCATGGCCGGCGGCGGCGAGCCGGTCCGCGACCGCCCGCCCGATCCCACGCGATGCACCGGTGATCAAGATCCGTCGTGCTGTCATGGTCGTCCCTTTCGTTGATCCGATACCCCTGCCTCATGACATTAACGTTCTGGTATCCGGCATCTTCCATGCCATTTCTGATATACCTGCATCAGGATTTCGCATACGGAGGGCAATGCCGACGCTGTTGCAGCTCAAGTCGTTCCTGGCGGTGGTCGACCACGGCGGTTTCACCGCGGCAGGACGCGGGCTCGGCCTGACCCAGCCCGCGGTCAGCCGGGCCGTCGCGAGCCTGGAGAAGGAGTTCGGCATGCCCCTGCTGCGGCGGCACCGCGACGGCGTCGAACTCACCGCCGCCGGCAACCGCGCCCTGGTCCATGCGCGTCAGGCCGTGCGGCACATGGAGCTCATGCGCAGCGAGGTCGCCGCCCTGGCCGGCCGGCTGACCGGGACGCTGCGCGTCGCCAGCCTGCCGTTCACCACGGGGACGCAGATCGCGCCGCGGCTGCGCGTGTTCGGCGACGAGCATCCACTGGTGTCGGTGTACCTGCTGGAAGGCAGCGAGCCCGAGATCCGGGGTTGGCTGGCCGACGGCGCGGTCGACGCCGGCGTGGTCAGCCTGCCGGCGCCGGGGCTGGAAACCGCGGCGCTCGGCGAGAATGAGATGGTCGCGGTCCTGCCCACCGGGCACCGGCTGTCCGGGCTCGATGCGATCACCTACGCCGAGCTGGCCACCGAACCCTTCATCCGGTCGACGGGTGGTTGCGCGGCGGTGTTCACCCCGGTCGCCGCCCAGCTGGGTGTCGAACTCGGCGCGGACTTCGAGGCACACGAGATGACGGCCGTCATCGATCTGGTGCGGGCCGGGCTCGGGGTGAGCATCGTGCCCGCGCTGCCCGGCCCGATGACCGGAATCGTCAGTCGGCCACTGATACCGAGGACCACCCGCAGGCTGGCGCTCGCCACCGCGACCGGCGCCGGCCCCGCGGCCCAGGCGTTCCTGCGGCTGGTGGGCGGCCGTACCCTCTAGCCCATGCGCCTGGCCACCTGGAACGTCAATTCGATCCGTGCCCGCGTCGACCGGGTGACCGACTGGCTGGCCCGCGCCGACGTCGATGTGCTGGCGATGCAGGAGACCAAATGCTCCGACGATCAGTTCCCGACCATGCCGTTCGCCGCACTCGGCTACGAGGTGGTCCATCACGGGCTCAACCAGTGGAACGGGGTGGCAATCGCATCCCGGGTCGGCCTCGACGATGTGCAGATCGGGTTCGACGGCCAGCCCGCGTGGGAGGCCGCCGCCGAGGCGCGGGCGCTGGCCGCGACGTGCGCCGGGGTGCGGGTATGGAGCCTGTACATCCCCAACGGACGCACCGTCGATTCCCCGCATTACGGCTACAAGCTGGAATGGCTTGGCCGTCTTCGCGATAACGCACAGAAATGGCTGGCCGACAATCCGCAGGCGCAGATCGCGCTGGTCGGCGACTGGAACATCGCCCCCACCGACGACGATGTGTGGGATATCGAGTTCTTCGCCGGCGCCACCCATGTCACCGCGCCGGAGCGGGCCGCGTTCACCGCGCTCACCGAGGCCCAATTCACCGATGTGGTGCGGCCTTTCACGCCGGGTCCGGGGGTCTACACCTATTGGGATTACACGCAGCTGCGCTTCCCGAAGCGTCAGGGCATGCGCATCGACTTCATCCTCGGCTCGCCCGCCCTCGCCGAGCGGGTCACGCATGCCGAGATCGTCCGCGACGAGCGCAAGGGCAAATCCCCCAGCGACCACGCGCCGGTTCTGATCGACCTGGGCTGAACCGCCCGGTTCCTCCCCCGGTGTCGAGAATTGGCCGGGTGTGCGGAAACTGTTCACCCGTCCCGGCCCGGCGCGGCGGAAAAAGCGTGCGGCGGGTCCGAAAAGGTTTCGTACCATTGGTAGCGACTGCTAGCTTCGCTGGCAGATGGCCGCCCAGTTCGGGGGATGCCCAATCGACGACCTTGGGAGTGAACAGCACGATGAGAATCTCGACGTTAACCGTCGCACTGGCGGCAGCCGCGGCCGCGGCCGGCGCCGCGGGCACGATCGGTGCCGCGACCGCTTTCGCCGACGCCTCGACCGACAGCAGCGCGATCGGCAGCAGCGCCAAACTTGAGAACGGCGACGTGGTGCAGTCCTGGACGATCAGCGACCTCAAGCCCAGCTCCGACACGATTCCCCATGCCGTCCGCGGAACCCTTTGGGAAGCAACAGCAACCGATGAGGCCGTGCAAGGCTCGGTGACGCCGATCGTGTCCAATCTCAATGCCCGCGCGGCCGATGGTGAGAACTACCGGGTGCTGTTCGGGGTGGCCACTCCGCAGGGGGTGAACCCGGCGACCATCGCGCAGGGTGAAAAGACCACCGGCAAAGTTTATTTCGATGTCACCGGGAACGAGCCGACCACCGTCGTGTACAGCACCGGTGGCCGCGATCTGCTCACCTGGACCAAGGCAGCGGCGGCGCCGCAGCCCGCGGCCACCCGCCCGGCGCCCGCGCGTCCGGCACCGGTCCGTACCGCCCCGGTGACCCCGGCGGCACCCGCTGCCACACCCGCGCCGGCCGCCACACCCGCGCCGGCGGGGGCACCGTCGCCGGCCGCCGGCGTGCCCGCGCCAGTCGCCAACGCACCCGCACCCGCAGGCGCGGGAACCCGCGCCACGGACCTTCCCGGCAGCGCGCAGGGCAGCCAGGGCACCCCACTGCCCGTCGATGAGCCCGCACCCACGGGCAGCCAGGGCACGCCGCTGCCCGCAGGCACCGAGGGCACTCCGCAACCCGCGGCGGTCGAGAACGCCCCGGCACCCGCGGCACCCGCCCCCGGCCAGGCCGCCGCGCCCGCGGCCCCACCGGCGAGCCCGGCACCGGCAGCGCCCGCGAGCCCCGCACCCGCGGCACCGGCGAGCCCTGCACCGGCCGCACCCGCAGAACCGGCGCCGACCACGAGCCCGGTCCCGTCCGGCGGCCAGGCCCCGCTCACCGCGGGCGCCATTCCGACGCTCGTCCCGGCCGCCAACCAGGGCACTCCGGCCCCCTGAGGCTCCGATGCCGGCGGCGCCCGTGGGCGCCGCCGGCATCCTTGACTCCCAACGTCTTACGAGTGCGATGACCACCAGGTGTACAACTCGGGGAACGCCGGACGCTGATCCTCGGCGCGGATCTCGCTCAGCAGCAGATCCGCATCGTCGGTCCAGGCCAGCAGTGGCCGGCCCTGCTGCACACCGCAGAACAGTATCCCGCTGATCTGGTCGGGCGTGGCATTGCGGCGCCACGGGCCCGGCGACTGAATCCGTCCGGGGCACACGACCATCGACGACGCTGCGACCGTCGAATCGAATGCCGCACTGAGTGCGGCCTTGTCCTTGAGCAACGTGTAGGTCGCCGACGGCGGGCCGCCCGGATCAGAGTTCTGGCCACAAGACATCTGCGCCAGGGCATTCCGCGGTGCAGGCACCGGTTTGCAGCTCTGGTCGGTGTATCCGGCCGGCAGCAGGCTGTGCAGCCGAAGTTGCGCCTGCGGATCGGCGGTTTGACTGGGCCGCGTTGCGGCAGAGTCGGTTTCATGCGCAGGACGCAGCAGCCAGAAGACCAGGGCCACGACGGCGATCACCGCGACCGCGCCGGCCGCCGCCGCGAGCGCGATCCGCCGTCCCCGGCCGGGCCGGACCCGTCGGGGCAGCCCCGACGGTCGCCGCGAACCCTCGAGTTCGAACAGCTGGTCCCACATCGGCCCGGACGAGCGCGGGTCCGACGGAGGCTCCGGCGGAGGATTCATCGCCATTCCCGCACCTCCGTTGGCCACCGTCGCCGAATCGCTACCGACCAAGAATGGTAGGCGACGGTGGCGCACCCGGAGGCAACCTACGCCTCGTTATCGGCCCCGGGTTCGGTTCCGTAGCGGCCGGCATTGAACAACGACGCCGCCGCACCGATCACCATCATCGCCGCGGCCGCCAGGAACACAACGGTAAGGCCCGAGTGGAACGGCTCGGTGATCAACTGCGGGAAGAACTCCTGGCCGGTCAGCACCTCGGCGTTGACCCCGGGCTGCTGCAGCGCGTGGGACGGGGCGAGCAACTCGGCGATCGGGTTGTAACCCAGGAACGCCGCGAACAGGCTGCCGACCGGCGGCAGGCCGGCCACATCCTGGGCGACTGCCGCCGAAACGCCTTGCTGCTCAAGACCGCTGCTCATCGCCGTGGGCAGGGTCCCGGCCAGTCCGACGATCATCAACGAGAAGAAGATGCCGATCGACAACGACGAGCCCGCGTTGAAGAACGTCGCGCGCACCCCGGAGGCGGCCCCGCGTTCGGCCGCGGGCACCGCGGACATGATCGCCGCGGTATTGGGTGCGGTGAAGATGCCCCCACCCAGCCCGTTGAGGAACACCAGCAGCGCGAACAGCCAGTAGTCGAAGTCCACCGGGATCATCACAAGCGCCACGAAGGTGACCGCCATCAGCAGCATCCCGCCGACGGTGAACGGCCGCGCGCCGTACCGGTCCGACAGCGTGCCGGCCAGCGGCCCCGAGACCAGGAATCCGATGGTCATCGGCAGCATGTAGATACCGGCCCACAGTGGCGTGGATTCGAAGCTGTAGCCGTGCAGCGGCAGCCAGATCCCCTGCAGCCAGATGATCAGCATGAACTGGAGTCCGCCGCGTCCCACCGATGACATCAGGCCGGCCAGGTTGCCCATGCCGAACGCCGTGGACCGGAACAGCCGGATGTTCATCATCGGGTGTGACACCCGCAGTTCGATGGCGCAGAACAGCACCAGCAGCGCCACCCCGCCGATGATGGCGCCGAGCACCCAGGGGTTGCCCCATCCGGTGGTGGCGTCCCGGTACGGCTGGATGCCGTAGGTGATGCCGGTGAGCAGCACGGTCAGGCCGACCCCGAAGGTGACCGTTCCGGCCCAATCCAGCCGGCCCGGGCTGCGCACCCCGAGTTCTTTGAGAGAGCGGTAACTCCAAATGGTACCCAGGATGCCGACCGGAACGCCGACCCAGAAGATCGCCCGCCAGTCCCACTCCGAGAGCACGCCGCCGATCAGCAGCCCCAGGAAGGATCCCGCGACCGCCGAGACCATGTTGACGCCGAGCGCCATACCGCGCTGATTCGCCGGGAACGCGTCGGTCAGGATCGCCGAGGACGAGGCCATCAGCATCGCGCCACCGACGCCCTGGACCACCCGCCACGCGATCAGCCAGACCGCACCGCCGCCGAGATCGAACGGGTCGACCGAGAGGGCGACCGCGGCGAACGTGAACACCACGAAACCGAGGTTGTAGATCCGGACCCGGCCGAACATGTCGCCGAGCCGGCCGAACAGCACCACCAGCACGGCGGTGACGACCAGGTACCCCATCAGCATCCACAGCAGGTAGCTGACGTTGGCCGGGGCCAGGGGGTTGAGACCGATGCCGCGGAAGATGGCGGGCAGCGAGATCAGCACGATCGAGGCGTTGATGGTGGCCATCAAGGTGCCGAGGGTGGTGTTGGACAGGGCTATCCATTTGTAGAACGGGTGGTCGTGGTCCATCCGTTTGCGCCGCTGCGCCGTCTCCGCCAGGCCCGCATCGGTGGTACCGGCACCGTTCGTCAGCTCAATCTCAGTCGTCATCTCGTCTTCGCTCTACGTATCGATATCCAGGGACGGCGTCGGCCCAATACCTGCAAGACACATATATTAGCTATGCAAATAATTCTCGGCAATCCGGGCGGCGACGCTGTCCGTTTGCTGTGCGCCCGCTGTGACAGCCCGTGTCGCCCGGCGCGACGGTCCACGAGGCGCGCCCCGCCTACCCAACTCCGTCCGTCTGCGCTACGTTGGGACCCGCACAATCAAATCCACGCGGGAGCGCGCACGGAGCGCGCTGAGAGGACGGGTAGGCCCGTCGACCGTACGAACCTGACCGGGTAATGCCGGCGTAGGGAGATCTCATATGAGTAGTTCCGTTGTTTCGTCCGTGACCACCGGTCCGATCGCCGGAAGCGTCAAGTTCTACCGCGAGGCGTCCTGCGACGGCACAGTCATGCGCGTGCCGTTCCGTCGGGTGCTGCTGACCGACGGCGATCACCTGGACCTGTACGACACCTCCGGTCCGTACACCGATGACGACGCGACCGTCGACCTCGAGGCCGGATTGCCGGCGCGACCGGGGATGATCCGCGACCGGGGCACCCAGCTGCAGCGGGCCAGGGCTGGGGAGATCACCTCCGAGATGGCGTATATCGCGGAACGCGAAGGTGTTTCGGCCGACCTGGTTCGGGCCGAAGTAGCACAGGGGCGCGCAGTGATCCCCGCCAACCACAACCACCCGGAGAGCGAACCGATGATCATCGGCAAGGCTTTCGCGGTGAAAGTCAATGCCAATATCGGTAATTCGGCCGTCACCTCGTCGATCGGCGAGGAGGTCGACAAGATGGTGTGGGCCACCCGCTGGGGCGCCGACACCATCATGGACCTGTCCACGGGCAAGGACATCCACCTCACCCGCGAGTGGCTCCTGCGCAACTCCCCCGTCCCGGTCGGAACGGTGCCGATCTACCAGGCCATGGAGAAAGTCAACGGCGACCCCACCAAACTGACCTGGGAACTGTACCGCGACACCGTGATCGAGCAGTGCGAGCAGGGTGTCGACTACATGACCGTGCATGCCGGGGTGCTGCTGCGCTACATCCCGCTC
>NZ_JBSFPX010000251.1:0-8769 GCF_053588415.1 Mycobacterium sp. NPDC003449 | reverse complement strand
GCCGCCGTGGAACCACAGGTTCTCCTGTTGGGTCGGCTTCCACATATTGCGTTGTTCGCCCTCCCACGGGCCGGGATCCTTGGCGGTATCGGAGCCCAGCCCCCACACCTTGCCGACCTTGTCGGCGACGTCCTGGCCGATCAGATCGGCGGCCCAGCCGTTCATCGAGCCGAACCCGGTGGCGTAAACCACCACATCGGCGGGCAGCTCGGTGCCGTCGGCCAGGACCACCGAGTCCTCGGTGAGCCGGTCGACCTGACCGTGCGCGAGTTTGATGCTGCCGTCGGCGATCAGGTCGCAGGCTCCGACGTCGATGTAGTAGCCCGAACCGCGGCGCAGGTATTTCATGAACAGCCCGGAGTCGTCGTCACCGAAGTCCAGGTCGAATCCGGCGGCTTCCAGCCGCGCGTAGAAGTCCTTGTCGCGGCGGCGGATCGCGTCGTAGACCGGGCGCTGGAAGTCCGCCATGATCCGGTAGGGGAGCGACGCGAAAGTCAGGTCGGCCTTCTCGGTGGTCATCCCCGCGGCCACGGCACGTTCCGAGTACAGATCGCCGAGGCCGATGTCCATCAGTGAATCGGACCTGACGATGTGCGTCGAGGAACGCTGGACCATGGTGACGTCGATGTCGTTCTCGCACAACGCCTTGCAGATGTCGTGTGCCGAGTTGTTCGAGCCGATCACGACGGCACGTTTGCCGGTGTACTGATCCGGCCCGGGATGGTGGCTGGAATGGTGCTGGTCTCCGCGGAACACCTCCTGGCCGGGCAGGGTCGGGATGCTGGGCTTACCCGACATCCCGGTCGCGAGCACCAGATGGGCGGGCCGCAGCGTGAGGTGTTCGCCGTTGCGGTTCACCTCGACGGTCCAGCGCTGGTTGGCCTCGCTATAGGACGCGGACAGGCAGGTCGTCGAACTCCAGTACGGCACCTCCATGACCCGGGTGTAGAACTCCAGCCAGTCGCCGATCTTGTCCTTGGGCGCGAATACCGGCCAGTTCTGCGGGAACGGCAGGTAGGGGAGGTGGTCGTACCAGACCGGGTCGTGCAGGCACAGCGACTTGTAGCGTTTACGCCACTGGTCGCCGGGGCGTTCGTGCTGGTCGACGACGATGGCGGGCACGCCGAGTTGGCGCAGCCGCGCGCCGAGCGCGATGCCACCCTGCCCGCCGCCGATCACCACGATGTAGGGCTGCTCGTCATAGCCCAGTGTCAGTTCCTCGTCGAGTCGTTTCTCCGACCAGGAGCGGGTGTCGACGTCGGAGCCGTGTACCGCACCGAGCACCCGGGTGGCGCCCTGGCGTTCCTCGTGGCCCTTGAGCTCCTGCAGGGTGGTGAGCAGGGTCCACCCCTCGTCGTCGCGCAGCCGCAGGTGGCCCTTGCCGCGGCCGACCGCGGTCTCGAATTCGATGAACGCCGAGGTGACGACGTGCTCGCCGTCGAGATCATCGGTCGGGGTCTCCGCGGTTCGGAACCCGGACGGATCGGTGTCGTGCAGGCGCTCGGTGAGCATGCCCGCGATGCCGTCGCGGCCTTCGACGGTCTTGAGGTTCCAGGTGAACGCCACCAGATCACGCCAGAAACTGTCGACGGCGAACTTGTCCACCACCCGGGCGATGTCCCGGTCGGCCAGGGCGGATTCGAAGTCGGCCAACCAGGCGTCGACCCGTTCCTGCGGTGACATGGTGGCCAGCGGTGGGGCACTCGTCTGTGTCATGTGAGTCAGCCCACACCATGGTCAAGCACCCCGCCAAGGGTTGCACGGGGTTGCAGTGCGCCCGACGTTTG
The DNA here is from genome assembly GCF_053588415.1 of Mycobacterium sp. NPDC003449. Lineage (NCBI taxonomy): Bacteria > Bacillati > Actinomycetota > Actinomycetes > Mycobacteriales > Mycobacteriaceae > Mycobacterium > Mycobacterium sp. NPDC003449. Next base: position 6,982 of record NZ_JBSFPX010000251.1, on the reverse strand, counting down.
AGACCGCAACCTCTTGCAACCCTTACGTCGCGCACGGCGGCCGCCTAGAACTGCCACCATGAAAGCAGCTGTCTACTACGGACCGAACAAGGTCGAGATCGCCGACGTCCCGGAGCCGCGACCCACCGCGGGCACCGTCAAGATCAACGTCGGGTTCAACGGAATCTGCGGCACTGACCTGCATGAATACTATGCCGGTCCGATTTTCGTGCCGACCGAGCCGCATCCGCTGACCGGCAGACAGCTCCCGCTGACGATGGGCCACGAGTTCTCCGGGACCATCACCGAGGTCGGTGCGGGCGTCACCGACTTCGCGCCGGGGGACCGGGTCGCCGTCGAACCGATCTATCGCTGCGGGCATTGCGTCCCGTGCCGGTCCGGAACCTACAACGTCTGCCGGCAGATCGGCTTCCACGGGCTGATGTCGGACGGCGGCATGGCCGAATACACGGTGGTGCCGACCGACATGCTGCACCGGCTGCCCGACAACGTCTCCCTCGAACTCGGCGCGCTGGTCGAACCGATGTCGGTGGCCTATCACGCCGCGACGCTGGGCGAGGTGGGTCCGCCGCACACCGCGGTGATCTTCGGGGCCGGACCCATCGGGATCGGGCTGTGGTTCGCGCTCCGCGGCAAAGGCCTGGACTCGGTGTTCGTGTCCGAACCCGCGCCGACGCGGCGCGCCGCGATCGAGGCGCTCGGCGCCAAGACTCTCGATCCGACCCAGGTCGACGTGCCCGCGTTCATCGCCGACCACACCGACGGGCGTGGGGCGGATGCCGCGTTCGACGCCGCCGGGGTCACCGCCGCGATCGAGGCGGCGACCGCATGTGTGGGTGCGCGCAAACCGACCGTCAGCGTCGCGATCTACGAGAAACCGCTGCCCACCCCGTTGCTCAACCTGGTGATGAACGAGTCCCGGATCCAGGGCTCGCTGTGCTACACGTCGGCCGACTTCGAGGCGGTCATCGAGCTGATGTCGCGCGGGGGTTACGACACCACCGGCTGGGTGGCCCCGATCGGAATCGACGATGTCGTCGACGAAGGGTTCGAAGCCCTGCATGCGGGCACCAAGATGAAGGTTCTCGTCGACCCGAGTGGAGACCCGTCATGACACTGCGGGGAAAGGTCGCGCTGGTGACCGGCGCGGGCCGCGGCATCGGGCGGGGAATCGCACTGCGGCTGGCCCGGGACGGAGCCGATGTCGCACTCGTCGACGTCGTGGCTGACGGCATCGACGCGGTGGCCGGCGAGGTGACCACGATCGGTTCGAAAGCCACGACGTTCGTCGCCGACGTCAGTGACCGCGACTCGGTTTACGCCGCGGTCGAGCACGCGACCTCGGCGCTCGGCGGTTTCGATGTGATGGTCAACAACGCCGGCGTGGCGTCGGTCGGCCCGCTCGCCGACGTCACGCCCGCCGATGTGGCCCGGGTGTGGTCGATCAACGTCTACGGCGTGCTGTGGGGTATCCAGGCGGCCGCGGCCAAGTTCATCGAGCTGGGCCGCAAGGGACGGATCATCAACGCGTCGTCGATCGCAGGGCACGACGGGTTCGGGATGCTCGGCGTCTACAGCGCGAGCAAGTTCGCGGTGCGTGGGCTGACCCAGGCGGCCGCCAAAGAGTACGCGTCGGCCGGCATCACCGTGAACGCGTACTGTCCGGGCATCGTCGGTACCGATATGTGGGTGGAGATCGACAGGAGGTTCGCCGAGCTCACCGGCGCCGAGGAGGGGGAGACGTTCCGCCAGTACGTCGGCGGGATCGCGCTGGGCCGTCCGGAAACCCCCGATGACGTGGCCGGATTCGTGTCCTACCTGGCTGGGCCGGACGCCGGCTACATGACCGGTCAGGCCGGTCTGATCGACGGAGGGCTGGTCTATCGGTAGGGCGATTCGGCAGATCATTGTGACGTGGAGCACAATCGTGGGTGATGGCCGGATCGTCAGTACCTGAACCCGCGGTCGCGCCCGGCGACGACCCGCGGCGCTACGCCATGCTGCTGTCCGAGGTGTACGACGCGACCATGTCGGGTAGCCGCTCCCCGGCACGGCCTCGTTCGCTGATTGCCGATTCCTGGAATCGTTTACTGGGCAAGGGGATTGATCCCGATCATCACTCGCCGCCGGACGTGGACACCGGCGGGCTGGATATGCTGCGGCAGTCCTCGGGGCTGCTGGCGGTGCTCGACGACGTGTCGCGCGGGCTGGAGTCGGTGATCGACGAGGGTGAGAACATCCTGGTGATGGCCGATGCCACTGGCCGCGTGCTCTGGCGGTCGGGTTCGCCGCGGGTGCTCGGTTTCGCCGACCGGCTCGGCTTCACCGAGGGTGCGTCCTGGAGTGAGAGCGCGGTGGGCACCAACGGGATCGGCACGGCCCTGGCCTCCAACCGCGCCGTACAGATCTTCTCAGCCGAACACTTCCTGCGCAGCCACCATCCGTGGACGTGTGCCGGTGCCCCGATCCGGGACCCACGTACCGGGCACGTGATCGGGGTGGTCGACGTGTCAGGGCCCGCGCCCACCGTGCATCCGACCACCGTCGCACTGGTCGACCTGGTGTCGCGGCTGGCCGAATCGAAGCTGCGCGAGGCGCATGACCGCACGCTCAACCGGTTGCGGACGGTGTCGGCGCCGATCCTGGCCCGGATGGGCAGCCCGGCGCTCGCCGTGGACCACCACGGGTGGGTGGCCGCAGTGGACTCGTTACCGCTGCACAATCGAATCCTGTTGCCGGAGGATGGTATCCCTGGACGCGCGTGGATACCTCCGCTGGGGATGTGTGATGTGGAGTCGCTGCCGGACGGCTGGCTGGTCAGGGTGGCCGCGGATTCCGAGCCGGGCCCGGTACCGTCGCGGGTCACGCTCGATCTGAGCGACGGGAACGAGCCCTCCCTGGAGGTGGTGGGCGGTTTCGGCGGCTGGCGGCGCGGGATCTCCAGCCGGCACGCCGAGATCCTGCTGATCCTGGCCACCTGCCCGCGGGGACGCTCGGCGCCCGAGCTGGCCGATGACCTCTACGGCGACCGGTCCAGGGTGGTCACGGTGCGCGCCGAGATGTCGCGGCTGCGAAAGCAATTCGTCGGGATGATCGAAGGCAGGCCGTACCGGTTCGGCGATTCGGTGGAGGTCGAGGTCCGATATCCGCTGGACATGTCGACCCTGCTGACATCGTCGACGGCACCAGCCGTGTATGCGGTCCGCGGGATCCGTTGACCGTATAGGTTGGCGCGGGTGACTGAACAGGTCGATCTGGAAGAGACCGGGCTCCTCGACGGTATGGACGGTGCGGCGCGGTCGCAGCGCGCGGCGTTGATCGAATGGCTGCTGAGCCGCGGCATCACGGTCGACCAGATCAGGCATGCGGTCACGCCGATGTTGCTGGCCTCGCGCCGGGTCGCCGGCGACGACGGCAGCTACGTCTCGGCGCGCGAGGTCAGCGACGAGACGGGTATCGACATCGACCTGCTGCAGCGCCTGCATCGGGCGATGGGGCTGCCCGCGGTGGAGGACCCGGATGCGGCGGTGCTGCTGCGCGCCGACGCCGAGGCGGTCGGTTTCGCCCAACGGTTCATCGAACTGGGGATCGACGCGGACCAGATCGTGCTGATCACACGGGTACTCGCCGAGGGCTTGAGCCGGGCCGCCGAGGTGATGCGGTCCGCGGCGCTGGCAGCGGTGCTGGAGCCGGGTGCCACCGAACTGCAGACCGCGCAGGGCTCGGAGGCCCTGGTGGCCGAGGCGGCACCGCTGATCGGGCCGATGATCCAGGACATGCTGTTCGTGCAGCTGCGCCACGCGATGGAGACCGAGGCCGTCAGCTCGTCGGAGCGTGAGGAGGGCATGCCGGTGCCTGGCGCCCGGCTGGTCACGATCGCGTTCGCCGATATCGTCGGGTTCACCCGGCTCGGTGAGATGGTGGCGCCCGAAGACCTTGAGCGGCTGGCGAACCGGCTGGCCGAGGCGGCCCATGCCGTCGCGGTGCCGCCGGTGCGGCTGATCAAGACGATCGGTGACGCGGTCATGCTGGTGAGCACCGATCCGGTCGCACTGCTGCGGGCCGTGCTGACCCTGGTGGCGGGCACCGAAACCGATGACAGCTTTCCGCGGCTGCGGGTCGGGCTGGCGACCGGGCCTGCGGTGAGCCGGGCAGGCGACTGGTTCGGCAGCCCGGTCAACCTCGCCAGCCGAGTCACCGGGGCGGCGCGGCCCGGCAGTGTGCTCGTGGCCGCGTCCACCCGCGATGCGATCGGCGACGACGCCATGTTCTCGTGGTCGTTCGCCGGTGCGCGACGCCTCAAGGGCATCAAGAGCGATGTGAAACTCTTCCGCGCGCGCCTCACCTAGCACCGCGAGCGACCGTGTCTGTACATCGCCACGCCGCAGATGGTGTACCTCAACGGTCGCTCGCGGAGCCGGGCGAGCTTTATCGAATCTTCACAGAACGACTAGGGCTGCCATATCCGGTTCCGGCAGGCTCGAAGGTATGTGGAAACAGACAACTCTCGTCGCGGCCGGTGCCCTCGTCGTGGTCGCGGCAGCGGCCGGCTGCAGCGGCGACACCGCCGATCACGCCGCGACCAGCACAACCGCACCGGTCAGCGCGACAAGCTCGCCCGCGTCCGACGCGGCGGCGCACAACGACGCCGACGCGATGTTCGCCCACCACATGATTCCGCACCATCAGCAGGCCGTTGAGATGAGCGACATAATTCTGGCCAAACCGGGCATCGATCCACGGGTGACCGAACTGGCCACCCAGATCAAGGCCGCGCAGGGACCCGAGATCGAGCAGATGCGGGGGTGGCTCACCCAGTGGGGCAACCCGCCCATGCCGCCGATGGCCTCCGGGGATACCGGACACGGGGATATGGGCCACGGCGAGATGCCCGCCATGCAGGGCATGGTGGCGCCGGCCGATATCACGGCCCTGCGCAACGCCCAGGGTGTCGAGGCGGCCACGATGTTCCTCAACCAGATGATCGGTCATCACGAGGGTGCGATCACCATGGCGCAGGATGAGATCGACGACGGTCAGTACCCCGACGCCGTCGAGCTGGCCCACACGATCGTCACCACCCAGCAGGGTGAGATCGACACCATGCGCGGGATTCTCGGCACGCTTTAGTCCGCGACCGGCAGGGTGATCGTGAATGTGGTTCCGGTCGAGGAGCTTTCGGTCCGGACCCGGCCGTGGTGGGCTTCGACGAGCGCCTTGACGATCGCCAGCCCGATGCCCGACCCGCCGCGGTCGCGGTCGCGCGCGGTGTCGGCGCGGTAGAACCGCTCGAAGACGTGTGGCAGATGTTCGGCGGCGATGCCCTCGCCGGTGTCGGTGACGGTCAGTGTGACAGTGGCGTCGCGGGCGGCGGCGCCGATCGTCACCCGCCCGCCCGAAGGGGTGTGCCGCAGCGCATTGTCGAGCAGGTTGCCCAGTACCTGCCCGAGCCGGTGCGGGTCGGCCCACAGGTCGGGCAACGCGGCCTGCGGTACACCGACGTCCAGGGCGACTCCCTTGGCGGCGAACCGGTCCCGCGCCGCCGCCACCGCGGTCCGGATCACCGCATCCACCGGAACCGACACCGGATGGATCGTGGCTCCGCTGTCCTCGGCCTGGGCCAGTGCCTTCGCATCGTCGGCGAACCGGACCAGCCGGTGGGTCTGGGTCCGCAGCATCGACACCGTCTCGGGATCCAGGGTGCGTACACCGTCCTCGAGCGCCTCGAAGTAGGCCTCCAACACCGCGACCGGGGTGCGTATCTCATGGGCCAGGTCGCTGAACAGCCGCCGCCTGGTGCTGTCCACCGCCTCCAGCCGCTGGGCCATCCGGTTGAAGGAGCGTGCCAGCGAGTCGAAATCGTCACCGAGATGGGCCGGGGGCACCCGCGAGTCGTAGTGACCGTCGGCGATGGCGGTCGCGGCCTGCGCGACGTCGGTGACCGACCGCTGCAGCCGGCGGGTGACGTACCAGGTGACCACAAGGGCGGCCAGCACACACACGCACAATGCGACGCCGACCGAGATCGCGGTGGCGTACACATAGGCCTCTTCGGCGTGCATCTGCTCGGCCGAATCGCCCGACACACCGGCCCGGTGCAGGTGTTCGCGAAACAGCGGCGGGCCGACGAGTGCGGCCACCACCCCGATCGTCACGGCGCCCACGGCCAGCACCAGGGCCTGGGCCAGCAGCAGCCGGACGCCGATGCCGGGCCGGCGCGGCCCGGTCACTGCCCGGTGCCCATCCGGTAGCCGACGCCCCGGACGGTGATCACGTATCGCGGGGCGGCGGGGTCGTCGCCGAGTTTGCGGCGCAGGTGACCGATGTGAACGTCGACGAGGTGTTCGTTGCCGACATAGGTGGGCTCCCACACGGTTTCGAGGAGTTGGCGACGGCTCAACACCACCCCCGGTTGCCCGGACAATGCGGCGAGGACGTCGAACTCGGTGCGGGTCAGGGTGATCGGCTCGTCATCGAGGAACACCTGGCGGCCCGCGGTGTCGATGCGCAGTGCGCCGAACACCCTGGCGTCGGCCGTCGGCGACCCCTCGGGGGAGGAGGTGCGGGGCCTGCGGAGCATGGCGCGGATCCGGGCCACCAGCTCGCGGGGGCTGAACGGTTTGGTCACGTAGTCGTCGGCGCCCACCGACAGCCCGACGATGGTGTCCATCTCGGTATCGCGCGCGGTGAGCATCACCACGTAGGCGTCGGAGAAGGTGCGCAGCCTGCGGCAGGCCTCGACGCCGTCGACACCGGGCAGTCCGAGGTCGAGCACCACCACGTCGGGGTCGATCTCGCGGGCCAGCCGCAGCGCGTCATGCCCGTCGTGGGCGACGCTGACCTCGAATTGTTCGCGAGTGAGGTAGCTGGCGACGACCCCGGCCAGCCCGGCCTCGTCGTCTACCACGAGGGCCCGGTAGCCGCCTGGTGTTGCATCCACCCCCTTATGGTGCACGACACCCTCGATTCATACCCTAGGGGG
>NZ_JBSFPX010000250.1:0-8780 GCF_053588415.1 Mycobacterium sp. NPDC003449 | reverse complement strand
AACTTGGCGGGCCTGCCTGCCAACGTGAAGGCTGAGCTGGAAGCGAAGGATCGCGGTTTTGACGCAATGCAGACTTTACAGTTCGCGAGAGACCATTGGGATGACACGAGTAGCGACATCTTTCCAAACAACTGCGCCCATTTTGTGTCCCAGGCGCTGCATGCCGGTGGACTTCCGTACAAGGGACGTTCGACCCTTGATGACCATGGCTGGGGTCAGAGTCGGGCAGGCGAGTGGGAATGGAACATGCCGGACAGCAAATGGTGGCCTGAGGTTGAGGGTTACAGTCATACACGTTCTTGGTACAACGCCGACGCCCAACAAGACTTCTTCATGAATAACGGCGGCGAGCGCGTGGGCATCTCGGGAGCCCGTCCCGGTGACGTCGTCTACTTCGACTATGCCGACGGGCCGGGTGCTCACGTCGATGGTGAATCACACCATGTCGCCCTTGTGACCGGAGTACTTCCTGATGGTGAAATTCTGTACAGCCAACACACGCCTGGTGCACAGAATTCCAGCCTGACAGGCCGGATTCCGGTGGTCGAACAAGGCGAAGGTACCCGACATGTCGTAGTTGTTCGACCTGGCCGGTCATGGTGAAATTCCGCGTCGTCGACGCGCCTCATGTCCCGTCGATGTTGGGTCTGTTCAGTTTTTTGGCACTACTACTCGGGACAGCTGCTACCGCCGGTCTGGAACGCATTGATGCGTACCGCTTGCAGTCGATCAGCATCGCGCCCTGTACCAAACGAGTGCTCGGCTTCGAATCCTTCGAGATTGTGCTGTGGTGGGTGTCGCTGGGCGGATTGTCGGTGGCACTCACCGCAGCCGTGGTTGCTCTGGTGCTTCCGCAGCGGGTCGGGGGAGGCGCACCCAGTCGCCGAAGTCTGTGCGTTCTGGCCGCGGCGGCCGCAGTTCTGTTGGTGTTCGCCTCCGTCGCGCACGGTCAACCGTTCGATTTCACAGACAACACACTCCCGACGTGTGGTGCTGCTGCGAGGACTTTTTGCCATGACCGTTCGGATACTTACGGGACTGCTAGCCGTAGTCGCAGCGATCGCAGGTTTGATCGCGCTTTGGGGGCTGGCGGGATTTTCGGCCGTCATCGCTTACCGTCACGGGCAGATCATGGCCCACCGCTGTCTGGAGCAACTGTCGATCCCGGGCGGATTGCTACAGGTCGGAGTCATCGCGTTGGTCATCGCGGGGGTGGCTGTGGTGGCAATGGTTGTGCGGATGAATCACGGGAGCAGACGGAGCGCCTGGATCGCCGGAGTCTATGGAGCCGTGACGGCACCCCTTCTTGTGGCGTCTGTGATCTTGTATGTGACTGCCCCACAGCCACGCTCGATGTCACCCACCACGTGCATCAGCGGCGACGATTCCCACCTTGAGGGAGGTCAATGACAGACGACATTCATATCAGGCCGGAAGAGGTCAAGAACTCCGGTGGGCTGATCGATGAGAAGGCGGAAGAGGCTCGGGCTCGCATAGCGACGCTCTATGACTCCGGAACACCCGCCCGAGATGGAAATCGCGGATTTGCTACTGGCGCCGCGTTAGTCGCGTACTGCGATGCAATGAGGGCTGAAGCCCTCGACGCCGTACAGCGGCTTCAAGACACTGGTCAGAAGATCGTTGCGGCGGCACAGGGGATCGAGCGGACAGATGACAGGCCGGCCGAGGCAGTCAGCCGAGTCGCGACGGCGCTCGACGATCCGGGCAACTGACCTCGAGCGAGAAGGCTTCGCAGTGCTTCGGCGTCGGCGATTTCTCGCAACTCTTAGACTGGGCAGGTGGCAGCAGAATCCCCCCGTCCCGTCCTCGTCGTGGACTTCGGCGCCCAGTACGCCCAGCTGATCGCCCGCCGGGTCCGCGAGGCGCGGGTGTATTCCGAGGTCATCCCGCACACCGCCGGCGTCGACGAGATCAAGGCCAGGGATCCGCAGGCCATCGTGCTCTCCGGCGGGCCGGCCAGCGTGTACACCGAGGGTGCCCCGCAGCTCGATCCCGCCCTGTTCGACCTCGACGTTCCGGTATTCGGGATCTGCTACGGCTTCCAGGCCATGGCCCAGGCGCTGGGCGGCACCGTCGAGCACACCGGGACCAGCGAATACGGGCGTACCGAGCTGACGGTGACCGGCGGTGACCTGCATTCGGAACTACCCGCCACCCAGCCGGTGTGGATGAGCCACGGTGACGCGGTCACCGCCGCGCCCGACGGCTTCGACGTGATCGCCACCAGTGCGGGTGCCGCGGTCGCCGGCTTCGAGAACCGGGCCCGGCGGCTGGCCGGCGTCCAGTATCACCCCGAGGTGCTGCATTCCCCGCACGGTCAGCAGGTGCTCAGCCGGTTCCTGCACGAGTTCGCCGGGATCGGGCCGACCTGGACGGCCGCCAATATCGCCGAACAGCTGATCGAGGCGGTGCAGGCCCAGATCGGGGACGGGCAGGCCATCTGCGGGCTGTCCGGCGGCGTCGATTCCGCGGTGGCCGCCGCGTTGGTGCAGCGCGCTATCGGTGACCGGCTGACCTGTGTGTTCGTCGATCATGGCCTGCTGCGGGCGGGGGAGCGGGCGCAGGTACAGCGTGATTTCGTCGCCGCCACCGGGGCCAGGCTGGTGACGGTAGACGTCGCCGACCGGTTCCTGGAAGCACTCACCGGCGTGACCAACCCGGAGGGCAAGCGCAAGATCATCGGCCGTGAATTCATCCGGGCCTTCGAGGGCGCCGTGCGCGACAGCCTCAGCGAATCCGAGATCGAGTACCTGGTGCAGGGCACGCTCTATCCCGACGTGGTCGAATCCGGCGGCGGCACCGGTACGGCCAACATCAAGAGCCATCACAATGTCGGTGGCCTGCCCGACGATCTGAAGTTCACCCTCGTCGAGCCGCTGCGGCTGCTGTTCAAGGACGAGGTGCGCGCGGTCGGCCGTGAACTCGGCCTGCCCGAGGAAATCGTTGGCCGCCAACCGTTCCCGGGCCCGGGTCTGGGAATCCGGATCGTCGGCGAGGTGACCGCGTCGCGGCTGGACACGCTGCGCCGGGCCGATGCGATCGCCCGCGAGGAGCTCACCGCCGCCGGCTTGGACCACCAGATCTGGCAGTGCCCGGTGGTGCTGCTCGCCGACGTCCGCTCGGTCGGCGTGCAGGGCGACGGACGCACCTACGGGCACCCGATCGTGTTGCGTCCGGTGTCCAGTGAGGACGCCATGACCGCGGACTGGACACGGGTGCCCTACGAAGTGCTGGAACGGATTTCGACGCGGATCACCAATGAGGTGCCCGAGGTCAACCGGGTGGTGCTCGATGTCACCAGCAAGCCGCCGGGCACCATCGAGTGGGAGTGACTTCCCCGCCGAGCAGACGCGTAGGTACCCCGGAAAGCGCGTTCCCGGGTACCGTCACGTCTGCTCGCAGTTCTCAGTTGCGGCCTTGTCGACGTACTCGGACAGCATCTCGCCGACCACGTTCTCGATCGTCGACTCGATCGAGAACGCCAGGGTGGCCGACACCGCCGCAACCGCCTGGGTGCGGAACCGGACCAGCATGGTGATCAGCTCGGCGACCTCGGTGTCGTCGGGCAGCGCGGTGCCCGGTGCGATGGCGCCGGCCAGGTGCTCGACGCCGGCCCGCACCATCACCGTGCCGATCTCGTCGATCAGCGGCGCCACCCGCTCGTGGATGTCGATCAGCTTGTCGGTCGAGACCCCGTACTGACGGATCTCGTTGAACGCCTCGATCAGCTTGGGCCGCACCACAGTCGCCTGCTGCCCGTCCACCCGGATGATGTCCAGCTCGACCATCCGGTCGAACGCGGCATCGTCGTCGACCAGCCCGCGGGCGTCGGCCAGCGGCATCCGGTCGGGCTTCTCGGCCGCCCAGCTGCCCGCGATGGCCGATTCCAGCCCCAGCACTTCTCCGAGGTCTTTGCCTTGTTCCCAGGCGGACAGCATCTCCTTGACGTGGGCGATGTTGTAACCGCGGTCGAGCAGTGAGGTGATCAGCCGCAGCCGGGTGAGATGTGTGTCGTTGAACAATGCGATGCGGCCGACGCGCAGCGGCGGGTGCAGCAGGCCGCGGTCGCGGTACACCCGCAGGTTGCGGGTCGTCGTCCCGGCCAGCCGGGCCAGCTCCTCGATCCGGTACTCGCCGGAGTTCTCGATGCTGTCGGGATGGACCGCGGCGTCGAACAGCTGCGACACCGCACCGTCGATGACATCGCGGGAGCCGCGCCGCACCCGCCGCAGGATCTGCGAGACCGCTCCGGCGGGTTGGCGTTGCTGCTTGGCCGCCATCAGGCCGACGAGCTGATCGCGACGTGCGCGTCGCGGGCCGCTACGTCGTAGTCGCCGAATCGGAAGTCGCGCATCTGTCGAAGATACTGCGTCGCGAAACCGGGATACATCGAGGCGTTGAAGCCGTCGGCGGTCAGATACCAACTGGTGCACCCCGACATCCAGGTGGTTCTGGTGAGCCGCCGCTGCAGCCGGGCGTTGTATCGCCGCTGCACGTCGGCCCGTACATCGAGGTAACGCAGGTTGTTGCGCAGGACCGCGCCGATGCCCGCGACGGCGTAGTCGATCTGGCCTTCGACGTAGACCAGCAGCGAGTTGTGCCCCGGCCCGGAGTTCGGTCCGGTCATCAGGAACAGGTTCGGGTACCCGTGGACGTTGATGCTCTTGTACGCCTGGGCGCCACCGGTCCATTCGTCGGCCAGCGACCGGCCACCCAGGCCGGTGACCGGATAGGGCGGACCGGTGAGGTGCACGTCGAAGCCGGTGGCGAACACGATCGCGTCGAGGTGGTGTTCGATACCGTCGCTGGTGCGGATGCCCACGGGGCTCATCGTGGCGATCGGCCAGTCGATGAGCTTGCAGTTCTCGCGTTGCAGCGCCGGGTAGTAGTCGCTGGAGACCAGCATGCGTTTGCAGCCTGGCGTGAAATCCGGGGTGAGCTGCCTGCGCAGCCACGGATCTTTGACCTGACGGTGCAGGTGCGCCTTGCCGAGGCGGGCCACCAGCCCGGTCAGCGGGGTGTCCCACACCATGGCCGTCGCGCTGGCCTCATGACCCCAATACAGGATCTGGCGGGCAAGATGTTGGGCCGCAGGGACTTTCGTGAACAGGGCGCGGGCGGCCGGTGGTGTGGTGATGTCCAGCCGCGGGATCATCCAGCCGGGGGTGCGCTGGAACACCTTGACGAAACCCGCGGTCTTCACCAGCTCCGGCACGATCTGCACGGCGCTGGCGCCGGTGCCGATCACCGCGACCCGCTTGCCGGTGAAGTCGTAGTCGTGATCCCAGTTCGCACTGTGGATCTTGTGGCCCCGGTAGGTGTCCAGCCCACGGATGTCAGGCCACTTGTGGTCGGGTAGCGGGCCCGAGGCCAGCACCACGGTGCGCGCGTGAAACTGTGCCTGTCGAGTGTGGGGGCTGTGCACGGAATCGGGGTCCGAAGCGTGCGCAGGGCCCACGTTCGACGGATTCTGGGTTTTCACCGTCCACACCCCGCCGGCCTCATCGAACGACAGACCGTCGACCTCGACCCCGAACCGGATGCGGCGGCGCAGGTCGAAGGTGTCGACCATGTCCTCGATGTGTTGCCGGATCTCACCGGCCGGGGAGTAGGCCCGCGACCAGTCCGGATTCCTGACGAACGAGAACGAATACAGCAACGACGGAATATCGCATGCCGCACCGGGATAGGTGTTGTCGCGCCATGTCCCGCCGACCCGGTCCGAGCGGTCCAGGATGACGAAGTCGTCGACACCGGCCTCGATGAGCTTGATCGCGGTGCCGATGCCGGTGAACCCGGCGCCGACGATGAGCGTGTCGTAGGTGTGCATGTCAGGCCGCCGGCTCGTGGGTCAGTTCCTTGAACCAGCTGGGGATCGGCCGCAGCAGTGCCTTCGGATAACGGTCGGACGCCCACACCATCGGGTTGGCGATCCAGTGGTAGGGGTGGCGCGGGTTGGTGACCATCCGGCCGTGCAGCTTGAGCAGCTGATACGTCGGGACCCGCCACGTGTGTTCGGCCCGGCCGCCGAGTTCCTTGAAGCGCATCATCGCCTTGTACAGCTTCTCGGGCTGCAGGCCCATGTCGACGATGTTGTTGCGCATCCGGTTGAGCAGCGGCACATACATGAGAGTTCCGATGATCACCCCCGGAGAGGCCACGTTGCCGACGAATTCCACCGCCAGGCGGCGGGTACTGGAGTGACCGATCATGTTCAGAACTTCGAAATCGACTGCGATGTGCCGCGATTCGTCATTGTTGATCTTCTCGAACACCTGGTGGCAGACCGGGTCGTCGACCTCCTCGAGCAGAAACTTCAGCAATGCGCCGTCAAGGGCCACCTCGAGCATCGGGATGACCGTGCCGAGCACCGACAGCGACATGTTGTCGGAGAACGTATCCAGCCATTCGATGGCCAGCCGGATATTGACATTGGGTTCGGGCATCTCGCCGTCTTCGAGCATGCCCCAGCGCTTCATCAGCGCCAGTTCGGCGTTGGCGTGCCGCTGCTCCTCGGCGTGGAAGTAGCGGTAGATCTCGGCGATGGTCGGGGTGGGCGCCTTCTTGGCCAGCGCTGCGAAACCCCGCGCGCCGACGTTCTCGATCCAGCACAGGTCGGCCATGAAGGCCTTGAGCTTGGGCCGCATCTCGTCGGTGATGGTCTCGGCACCCGGTGCGTCCCAGTCGATGTCGACCAGAGCCCATTGCCGGTCCTTGATCTTGGCCAGCATTCGTTCCATATCCATCGCCATTATGAAACCTCCTCGGAGCGGGTGACGCGGGTGGTGAGGCCGACGGCACGGGTGTACACGGTCGGGGTGAGTCGTTTGATACCCCAGCCGATCCGGGCATCTGGTTGCGGCATGCAGTAGAGGCCGCCATGGTCGTTGGTGTCCAGGCACATCCGGGCGACCCGGTCCGGGGAGAACCCGATCCAGCGCATCAGCCGGTCGGCCAGCTGGGTGGATTGGGTTGTGATACGGCCGGATTGCACGATATTGGTCTTGACGAACGTCGGGCACAGCGCCGTGACGCCGATTCCGGTGCCGGACAACTCGGCGGCCAGGGTCTCCGACAGGGACAGGGTCCCGGCCTTACTGACATTGTAGGCGGCCATACCGGGGGCCGCGCCGAACGCGGCAGCCGAGGCGACGTTGATGATGCCGCGCGGCTGCTCCGAGTCCGCGGCGCGCAGTATGGGGGTGAACACGTGGCAGCCGTGGATCGGCCCCCACAGGTTGATGCCGAGCACCCAGTTCCAGTCGTCGATGCTGGTGTCGCCGATCGGCGCTCCGCCCGCGCCGACGCCGGCATTGTTGACGACCAGGGAGGGTGGCCCGTTGAACCAGGCTTGTGCGGTCTCGGCGAGCCGGGCGACCTCCTCGATGTGGGCGACGTCGCAACGCACGGCGGTGGCACGGCCGCCGTCGGCGACGATGGCCTCGGCGGTGGCGTGGGCGGCGGCCTCGTCGATATCGCTGCAGACCACCCGGCCGCCGCGGGTGGCCAGTTCGCGGGCGAACGCGGCGCCGATGCCGCTGCCCGCGCCGGTGACGACGGCGTCGGCGTGCCTGCTGCGCTTGCGGCCTGATCCGAGGATGTTCACCCGGCCACCTCGATGGTGTTGCGGCGCAGGGATTCCGAGACGAATCCCGCGGCCTGCCGCATGGCGGGTATGGCCTCCGGGCTGAGCCTGGGCAAGGCCTGGAAGACATGCACCTGGTCGGGCCACACTTGCAGTTCGGAATAGCCGCCCGCGGCACGGATGTCAGCGTCGAGGGCGCGGGCATCGGCGAGCAGCATCTCGGCGCCGCCGGCCTGGATCAGGGTCCGCGGCAGCTGCCGTCCGCCCACGACGTTGAGTGCCAATCGTGGATGGCTGGAATCCGTTTTACTGCAATATAATCCGACCAGACGAGCGGCGTCGGCAACCCGGATCGCCGGATCGGGGGAGAGGCTTTCACGGGCGCGGGCCAGCGCGAATGTCAGGTCGATCAGCGGGGAGAACAGCACCAGCCCGGCCGGATGGGCCACGGCGGGTTGCAGTAGCAGGTCGACGGCGAGGTGCCCGCCCGCCGAGTCGCCGGCCATCACGAGGCGGTCCGGATCCAGCCCGCGCTCGGTGCACAGCCAGTCCCAGCCGGCGCGAACGTCGTTGGCGGCGGTGGGGAACCGGTGTTCGGGGGCCAGGCGGTAGTCGACGCTGAACACCGGTAGCCCGGTCAGGCGCGACAGCCATCCGGTGAGCCGCCGGTGGGTCTGGGGCGAGCACAGGGCGAATCCGCTGCCGTGCAGGTAGTAGATGGCACCGTCACCGCGCTCCTGCCGGCCGACCCCGGGCCCCCGAACCCATTCGCCCACGACGCGACTGCCGTCGGCCATGCGAACGTCGACGGATTCGACCCGGGTGCCCGACAGTGACGGGCCGAAAGTGGCCATGATCTGTGCGATCAGCCGGCGTGAGGCCCACAGCCCCCAGCCGGTGTCCGGCGGCAGTGCCCCGCTCACCTGCCGCAGGGTGAGGCTGCTGACCGTGGCTGCGGTACGGGACCGCAGCGATCCGCGCCGGGCCGGATGGGTGGTTCCGGACATGGGGCCTCCTCGTCGAAGCGTGCGAGGAGTACATCAGCAATTGATGACATTTGTCAATGTCACCATTTGTCAGGCGGCAAGTTCTTCTGCCGAGCAGACGTGGGCGTACCCGCGAAAGCGCTTTCCGGGGTACCGGCGTGTCTGCTTGCCGATTCCTCGGCGAGCAG
>NZ_JBSFPX010000249.1:0-8831 GCF_053588415.1 Mycobacterium sp. NPDC003449 | reverse complement strand
TTCTTCGGAAAGTGGGCAGTTCTGTGTCTGCTCGCCGGGGTCAGGTGAGCGGGGTTGCGGAGTTGCGGCGATCGGCGGTGCGCCCGGGGATGCCCGCGGCGAGGAGCTGTAACGCGTGAGCGGAGCTGGAGTCGGGCTCCGTGTCATAGATCATCAGGGTCTGATCGGTGTCGTCGCCGGGCGTGAACGCCTGGTAGGTGATCGTGAGATCGCCGACGAGCGGATGCCGGTAGCCCTTGACGCCGGTACGTCGTTGGTGAACGCGGTTGCGAGCCCAGAGCTTTCGGAACTCGGGGCTGTGAATCGAGAGATCTCCGACCAGTTTTCCCAGTAGCGGGTCGTCTGGGTATCGGCCCGCATCCATCCGCAGCATGGCCGCGGTGTCGGCTGCGACCTCGTCCCAATCGGTATAGAGCTCCCGGGCGTGCGGCTCGAGGAAGACGAACCGTGCCTGGTTGCGCTCGGCCGCGGGCATCGCCCCGAAATCCGCGATCAGCAACGCCGCGAGCCGGTTCTGTCCGAGCACGTCGAGCCGTCGTCCGAGGACGAACGCCGGTTTGATCGCCGCCTCGAGGGTGTCGAGCAGCGCTTCGGTTGCGGGGTGCAGTCGTTGCGGCTTGGCGGAGCGGGGACGCGCGACCGACGGCCTCGCGATCGTATGCAGGTGAAGGCGTTCGGCTTCGTCGAGTCTGAGGGCGTTGGCGATGGCATCGAGGACACCGGGGGATGCGCTCTTACTGCGACCCTGCTCGAGCCGCGTGTAGTAGTCGACGCTGACGCCGGCCAACATAGCCAGTTCCTCCCGCCGCAGCCCGACGACCCGGCGTCGGCTGGCATCGGTGATGCCGGCCTGCTCCGGGGTCAGGCGGGATCGCGCGGCGCGCAGAAAATCGCTCAGGCGTGGTTCGAACTCGCCAGACATGTCGTCGAGTGTCGCAGGCGTCGGTGCCTGCGTCGACCGCGCAGCGGTGCCCAATCTGTCCCAGGAAACCGTGGGCCTTCATGGCGGGCTCGCCGGTGCCGACGATGGAGACCGTCATCGCTCCTCGAAGGGAAGTACACACATGTCTGTCTGGATGATCACCGGTGCCGCGCGTGGATTGGGACTTGAGCTGGCACGAGCCGCGCTGAAGGCGGGCGACCGAGTTGCCGTGGCCGCACGCCGACCCGACCAGGTGCCCCAGGACGTCCGCGATCACCGCAACGCGTTCGCGGTGCGGCTCGACGTGACCGACGCGGACCAGATCGGGTCGGCGGTAACCGACGTCATCGGCAGGTTCTCGTCGATCGATGTGCTCGTCAACAACGCCGGTCGTGGTCTGCTCGGCGCGCTCGAGGAGATCACCGACGCTGAGGCGCGTGCGTTGTTCGACGTCAACGTATTCGGCTTGATCAACACGACCCGCGCGGTTCTGCCGAGCATGCGCGCCGCGGGCAAGGGCAAGTTGGTTCACATCGGGTCGCGGGCGGGTTTCGAGGGCGAGCCGGGGGTAAGTATGTACGCGGCATCCAAGTTCGCGGTGGCCGGGATCAGTGAGGCGCTGGCCGCCGAGCTGGCGCCGTTCGGTGTCCAGAGCATGGTGGTTGAGCCGGGAGTGTTCAGGACCGACTTCCTGGACGAGTCGTCGGTTCAGCTACCTGCACGGCGCATGGCCGACTATGACGGAACACCGGCCCATGCCACGCTCGACTGGGTCAAAGAGACCAATCACCTGCAGCTTGGTGACCCCGTCAAGGGTGCGGCGCTCATCTATCGGGTCGCGTCCGGCGAACGGCTCCCGCTGCACCTCGCCGTCGGCCAGGATGCGCTCGACCGACGCGTCGTGATGACCGAACGGATCGACCGGGAGATGGTTCCGTGGCGTGCCGCCTCGGCGGCGACCGCCTACGATTCGATCACCGCCGTGTAGGCGGGCCGGGCGTTCGGCGGACGGGCGGCGATTGGTTCACAGTGCCGAGCCGTGGACCCGCTGCCCCCGGAAGTAGGTTTGGCGGACCTTCGTCTGGTGGATCGCGCCGGTCTCGACGTCGAAGAGGTTGTCGTTCACGATGATGAAGTCGGCTGACCGTCCCGGGGTGAGCATGCCGATGGTGTCGCCCATGCCCATTGCGTTCGCGTTGGCATGGGTGAACGCCGAGATCGCCTCGCGCAGCGTGATGCCCTCGGCAGGGTTGTTGGACCCGGCGTGATTCGGGTCTGGATTCGCCCGAGTTATCAGGGCCTCCATCGCCATCCAGGGATCGGGTGTCGGGGCGATGGGCCAATCGGAGCCGACCGCCAGCTGCGCGTTGTGATCGAGGAGCTCACGGAACGGCCATGACCGGTCCGCGAGCGACGGCGGGATCTGAGTGTTGAGGCTCGTCAGCATCGGTGTCGGAAACCAGATGTACGGTGAGGCCTCGGCGACCACGGCCAGCTCGGTGAAGCGCGGAAGATCCGAAGGGGAGACGAAGGGCACGTGGGCGATGTGATACGGCGTGCGGTTGCCGTGCCGTTCGCGGAGCGCTTGAATCGCATCGAGCGCCTGCCGAACCGAACGATCGCCGGTGGCATGGAGTTTGGCCCCGAGCCCCACTTCGTGACAATGCTCCAATGCGGCGACGAGGTCGGCGTCGGTCCACAGTAACGACCCGGTGTCGGTCGGATCTTCGTGTGCGCCATGACAGATGTACGGTTCGAGCAGAGCCGAGGTTCGCGTCATCGGGACGCCGTCGAGAAAGAATTTGGCGAAGTCGGGCCGAATCTGGTGCCGGCGGTAATCCGCAGCGGCGTCGAATAACTCGTCACCCACGATGTCATCGGACATATATGGCCGGACCGGAAGCGTGCCGACCACCCACGCCGTCAGACCGTCCTCGTCATCGAGTTCGCTGAGGGCACGCAGTGACGGCTCCAGAGTCGCGGCGTCCTGAATTGCGGTGATCCCGAACGAATTCATGAGTTCGATTGCGGTCCGGATCGACTGGCGGTCACGCGCAGCCGGGTTGCCGACCGAGGTCGCAGCGGCGCGCTCGGCCAGCGTGCATGCTGATTCGTAGAGAACGCCGGTCAGGTTGCCGTCGCGATCTCGAACGATCGTTCCGCCAGGTGGGTCGGGCGTCGTGTGGCCGACGCCCATGAGTTCGAATGCTTTCGAGTTGACCCAGCGGTTGTGATACGAGTCGTCACGCAGCAGCACCGGTCGGCCGCCTGCCGCGGCGTCAAGCGCGGCCAGATACCCGCCGGACGCCAGCTGGTCCAGGACGGGGCTGCCGACAATGCCGCCGATTATCCACTCGCCGGTGGCCGCGGTTCGTGCACGGGCAGCTACTTTGGTGAGGATGTCTGGAAGGCCGTCGTCGGGCTGAAGGCTTAATTCCCAGGCCATTCGAGTACCACCGAACATTAGGTGGGCGTGTATGTCGGTCAGACCCGGCATCAGCATGCGGCCGGCGGCGTCCACTACCTCAGTTGCGGATGTGGCGAGCGCGCCGATCTCCAAAGTAGTCCCTACCGCGGTGATCGTTCCGTGTGAGACGGCGACGGCTTCCGCCCAGGGGGACAACGAATCACAGGTGTATACCCGGGCATTGATGACGATGAGCTCGGGGGATGTGCTCACCGCGATGAGGTTGGTGTCCCCCGTAGTCAATGCTGCCTCCTGAGTCCTGTGCCGTGGTCGGAGTGCGCCGGACACCCGCCGACCATCAAAACGACAAGCCGGCCGGGACCGTTCGGGTGCGCTGGCGGACCAGTATGGCAGCGAATGGATGAGGAATCCGCGCCGTTCAACTAGCTGGCAATGGCTCGGCCCGTACGTGTAGTGAAAGGTTTTTCCGTGCAACAGCTGTTCGTGGAGATGTACAACTACAAACCGAAGTGGATCGAGCTGGGGGTTCCGGAACGGGAAGCGTTCGTCGGCACGGTGCTCACGGTTCTGAACGGACTACAGGCAGAGGGCATCGAAATACTGGGCTACGTGGTCAATGACCCTGTCACCGATCGGCGAGCGCCCTATGACTTCTTCTGCGTGTATCGGGTGCCCAATGCGGAGCTGCAGCGTGGGTTCGAGGCAGGTATCGCAGCATCGGGCTGGTATGACTACTTCGAACAGGTCAACCTGAGCGGCACCGTCGATACGGCAGCCGAGACCCTGACGAAAAACGTGCTGTTGCAGACCGCGATATCGGCGCAGTAGGCGCGGCGTCGACGTGCCCCGGAACCACCCCAGCGCCGAACAGAAGGAGACCGATGAAGATTGCCGCGGTACGCACCGTCCTCGTGGCCGCAACCGCTCTGCTGGGTGCATGCGGCGCCCTCCCGGTGGCGTACGCCGATGATTCGGGCCCGCTGCACAGATTGGTAGACACCGCTGCGCAGCGGCTGCTGACCGCTGACCCGGTCGCCGAGTTCAAATGGGTCAAGGGTGGCTCGATCGAAGACGGCGCCAGGGCCAACCAGGTGCTCGATGCGGTCGGTGCCGACGGCAACAAACGCGGGCTCGACGAGAGGTATGTCCGGCGAGCCTTCGAGAACCAGATCCACGCCACCGAAGGCGTCGAGTACACCCGCTTCGGGCAGTGGAAGTTCGACCCGGGACACGCGCCGACGTCGGCCCGGGATCTGTCCCAAACACGCACTGAAATAGATGATTTCAACCGTGTCATGGTCGCCGAGATGACAGCGCAGCGCGGCGTCCTGTTCAGCCAGGGCTGCGCCGCGGCGCTTGACGACGCACG
The DNA here is from genome assembly GCF_053588415.1 of Mycobacterium sp. NPDC003449. NCBI lineage: Bacteria > Bacillati > Actinomycetota > Actinomycetes > Mycobacteriales > Mycobacteriaceae > Mycobacterium > Mycobacterium sp. NPDC003449. The sequence goes on along the minus strand of NZ_JBSFPX010000249.1, from coordinate 4,112 downwards.
GTCCTCGGTGAGTTCCGCGCGCGCACTCGACCCGCTCTATCGTCGGGCACTCGAGGTCGCGACGTCGTCCTACTGTGCCGGCTGACCACCAGGGAGCAGCATCCTGTGGTCGGTGCGGCGGCCGAATTGTCACGCTGCCAGGACATCCACAGGACACCCTCAGGGGCCTGGTAGTGGTCCGCGACGCTGACGCCCGAGCAGGTGTTTCCACTGATCACATCAGAGACGAAAAAGTGCAATCGATCTGGTCGAGGCGCCGTCAAATAGGTTGATTTACCGGTGTTCCTCAAGGGACGAGTACGGTATCGACGGAAACATCGAGCGAGACCTTGTCAGGCTACCTACTGGTAGGTAGCCTGACGTTGGTCGAGACCACACGAAGTCGGTTGGCAACGGCGCCATGGCTGGTGGGCATCGGTTGTACGGCTTTGTCTTTGTGGGGCTTGTGAGGGCCTCGGGCTCGAGCGATCAAGGAGATTGCTTTGATGTTTGCAACGCAGCAGGTGGATCAGTGTGTGCCGTCGGGTTGCCCTGATTGTGCTGTGGTCGACGGTGTACGGGACCGGGCTAATGAGCGGTTTGTTCGTGAGACGGCGCCGGTGCGGGATTTTCTGGTTCGTAATGCGACGCGGTTGACCCATCAGCGTGCCGATGCTGAGGATCTTGTTCAGGAGACCTTGCTCAAGGCCTATGTGTCTTTTGATAGTTATCGTGAAGGTACGCAGTTGAAGTCGTGGTTGGCTCGGATCATGTCGAATGCGTGGATTGATCGACACCGGTCGGCGCAGCGTCGTCCTGTCGAGCGGCTCAGTGCTGATATCGCCGATTCGCCGTGGAGTGTCGGGGTGCGTGTGTTGGACGGTGGATGGGCGGATTCGGCGGAGACCGAGGTGTTGGGGTCGTTGCCGGGGGAGGCGGAGCGGGCGCTGGAGACCTTGCCAGTGGAGTTGCGTGACATTGTGTATTACGCCTGTATCGCTGATTACCGCAATACCGAAATAGCCGTGTTGCTGGGTATTCCGGTGGGGACCGTGGGCTCGCGGTTGCACCGTGGGAAGGCGCTGCTCCGTGAAGCATTGGCTACCGTGAACGACCAACCGTAATCCGGTACAGCCGAGGACGTCCGGAACGGAAACGCGAAAGCTCTCGTTTCACCATGAGGTCCGTCGAATCAGGATGTGCCACTGCGTCGTAGCCCGCCCACAGAGAGGGTAGTGCCACCATGAATCCAGCGTCCACAATCAGCTCGACATGCGCGTTGCTCGCCATGATGGCGGCGTCGCTCACAACCGCGATCGTGCCGCACGCCACGGCCACCGCACCTATCGGCGTCAGTGCGTCGGAGCTGTCCCGGCATGTGACAGGCGGGAAGGAATACATCGTCACTGACATCACGATCGCTCCGGGTGGGAGTACCGGGTGGCACACTCATCGCGGAGTCATCTACGGCGTGATGAAAGCCGGTGAATTGACCCACTATTCGGCCGACTGTAAGCAAGACGGCTTCTACCGGGCCGGAGATCCGATCACCGACCCCACCGGTCCGGATCACGTCCACAATGCCCGAAACCTGGGCACGACACCGATTATTCTTGAGGTGACCTACATTGATCCCGTCGGCGCGCCCACGTCCGACAGTGTGCCCAACCCGGGGTGTGATTTCGAATAGATCAACGTCGTCATTGCCGGCGTCGGTCGGCGATGCGGTTCAGCCACTCCGCCATCAAGCCGTGCTCGGCCGGTGTCAACGGCACATTGTCGGCTGTCATGGCCTGCCGCAGGGCAACAGCGCGCCTGACCAGCGTGCTGCGCGCCCGGCCTTGTGGTTTCGCGACCAGGATGCCCGCGAGTGCGGTTTCAAGGACCATCTCACTCAGTTCCCGATCGAACTTCGGGGCCGGAACGGTGATCTGGGTGATTACGAAACCGACGCCGCAGGACTTGAACAGGTCGGTGGCGCGCTCGACGCTCATCCGCAATTTGCCTTCGTCGGCGATCCGGGCGATCGCGCTCTGGAGCAAGGTCACCGTTGTCGCGGCCGCCGCTGAGATCGCGTCACCGCGTCGCTTGTGCCCGTAGATCAAAGCGAAGCACTCCGGCTGTGCGAAGCCAAATGTCACGAACAGATCCCACAGGCGCCGTAGGTCGGCGACCGCGTCGTCCGAACTCTTCATCAGTCTGCGTTTTTGGGCTATGTAGTCCTCGAGGATATAGAGGGTGACCGCCTCGATCAGGCCGTCCTTGTCGCCGAATCGGCGGTAGAGGACTGGCGGTTGCGTACCGGCAGCGGCCGCCACCGCGCGCGTGGACACTGCCTCGATGCCCCCCTCGCGGAGAAGCTCGGCAGTGGCTTCCAGCAATCGGTCCGATGTGGATGCACGTGCGTCGACCGGCATGTTGCCAACGATAACACCGGGGCGTGGCGCGCCACCGGAACAGTGTGGCAAACGGGCGGACGGGGAACCGACCGCCAGGCCAGATCGGGTGCCGACAGCGCGTAAACTGGGCCTGTGACAATCGGTTTGATCTCTGCCATCCCGCAGGAGCTGGTTCATCTTCGCGATGTGATGGACAATGTCCACGGTACGAGCATCGCGCACACCCGTTTCGATGTGGGCTCGCTCGACGGTCATGACGTCGTGCTGGCCGAGACGGGAATGGGCAAGGTCAACGCCGCACTGGCAGCGACCACCTTGGCGCATGGTTTCGACTGCCGGGCAATCGTTTTCTCGGGTGTCGCCGGGGGTCTCGACCCGGCCCTGAATGTGGGCGATGTCGTCGTCGCGGATCGGCTGATCCAGCACGACGCGGGCGTGATCGAGGATGAGCGGCTCCAGACCTATCAGGCCGGCCACGTCCCGTTCATCAACCCGACCGATCGGCTTGGCTACGACGTCGACATGTCGCTGCTCGACAATGTCAAGGGTGCGTTGAGTGGCGTCACGCTGCCGCCGCTGTCGCCGGAAGCGGGCGGGCGGGGGAGGCCGGCTCGGATCGTCTACGGCACCGTGCTGACCGGTGACCAATATCTTCACAGCGAGCCGACCCGGGCCCGGTTGCACAGTCAGTTCGGCGGTCGCGCTATCGAGATGGAGGGCGGCGCGGTGGCCCAGGTTTGTGAAGCGTTCGGGATCGGTTGGCTGGTGATCCGGGCGCTGTCGGACCTGGCGGGTCAGGATTCGCGGTTCGAGTTCGGGCAGTTCGCGAGCGAGGTAGCCGCGACGTCGGCCACGGTGTTACGCAGGTTGCTGCCGGTGCTGTAGAGGCGGTAACTGGCTGCGCCTCGAAGCGGCCGAAACTGTGCGCTGGCCAATAGCGTTGATGCACAGCGCAATAACGGCTTGCGGCGTGGATTGCCCTCGGGGCCAACATCTATCGTTGTCATCCCGGTGACCGATCAGCCGTCGAATGCGGCGGGTTGCCCTTCAACCTACCAGAAGGTAGGTTGGCTGCCATGCCCGCTGAGCTATCTACCGCCGATGCGATACTCCGCTGTGCGCGTTCGTCGATTGTGGCGGGCGGGTACAACGGGTTCAGTTATGCCGATATTGCCGCGGTGGTGGGTATCCGCAAGGCGAGTATCCATCATCATTTCCCGACGAAGGTCGATCTGGTCCGGACTCTGGTAAAGCAGTACCGCGCCGAGGCTGAAGCGGGCGTCGCCGAGATCGAGCGTCACGTTGCGGATCCGCTCGAACAGCTGCGTAGTTACGTCGGGTACTGGGAGTCCTGCATCGGTGATCCCGAAACCAGCTACTGCCTTTGCGCATTGCTCGCGACGCAGATCCCCGTTCTGCCGGAGGAGATTGTGTTGGAGGTGCGGGCGTACTTCCGGTCGCTGTCGGCGTGGCTCACCTCGGTGCTGGAACGCGGGGCGCGCCAGGGGTCCGTCGCCTTGAGCGACGGCGCCCATGCGGAGGCCGAGTCGTTGATGGCGGCGGTGCACGGTGCGATGTTGGCGGCGCGGGCGTACGGCGACCCTCAGGCGTTCGCCGTGATCACGGGGTCGGTGATCGACCGGCTTCGGTCGTCCGGACGCGATTAACTCGCGCGAGCAGACACAAAACTGCCCATTTCCACGCGAGAATGGGCAGTTTTATGTCTGCTCGCGG
>NZ_JBSFPX010000248.1:0-9035 GCF_053588415.1 Mycobacterium sp. NPDC003449 | reverse complement strand
GCTGATCACGCCGATCATGCTGCGGGTGGTGCGGGCCGCGGTCCTGCCGGTGCGACAGGAGCTCTATATCGCCGCCGCACGGGTGTCGGGCCTGTCCCATCCCTACATCATTCGACACCACGTGCTCCCGCGCGTGGCCGGTCCGATCATCGTGCAGGCGGCGCTGCTGGCGGCCATGACGTTGTTGGTGCAGACCGGGCTGTCCTTCCTAGGGCTGCTGGTCAAGGCGCCGGCACCCAGCTGGGGCGGCATGGTGGCAGACGGCGTGAGTGTGCTGATCCTGCAGCCCTGGTTGATCTGGCCGCCCGGCCTGGCCATCGCCGCGACGGTGCTGGCGCTGGGACTACTCGGCGACTCGATACGCGATGCCATGACCGAGGGCTGGTCCGGGGTCAGCGCCCCGCGCACCGAGCGCACGCCGGAGTACTGCCAGACCAGGCCGTCGGCCATTGGCGTACCGACACCCGACTCGGCGCTGCTCGCGATTGCCGGACTGCAGGTGTCGTTCGGCCGGCCGGACGGCTCGCGAGTCCGGGTCGTCGATCACGTCTCATTCCATGTCAACCCGGGCGAGACCGTCGGTCTGGTGGGGGAGTCGGGCTGCGGCAAGAGCGCCACCGTCATGGCGATTCTTGGTCTGCTGCCGCGAACCGGTGAGATCGACGGCGGCAGCATCATCTTCGATGGACAAGACCTGGTGGACCTCACGGATGCAGACAGACATGCGTTGCGTGGCAAGCGTATCGGCCTAGTTTCGCAGGAGCCGATGGTCGCCTTCGACCCGACCGTCCGCATCGGCGCCCAGATCATGGAGGTGGTCCGTACGCACCATCGCGTGAGTCGATCGGAGGCGCACCAACGGACGCTGAGCCTGCTCGGTCAGGTGAACCTGCCCGACCCCGCCGCGGTGGCGCGTTCCTATCCGCACGAACTCTCAGGCGGCATGGTGCAACGAGTGGCGATCGCGCGGGCGCTGGCCGGTGAACCCGAGCTGCTGATCGCCGACGAGCCCACGACCGCACTGGATGTCACCGTGCAGGCGGAGATTCTCGATCTGTTGCGGAAATTGCAGCGCGAGCGCGGAATGTCCGTCGTTCTGATCACCCATGACTGGGGTGTGGTCGCCGATCTCTGTGACCGCGCGGTCGTGCTCTACGCCGGACAAGTGGTCGAACGAGGCGAACTTGGCGAGATTTTCCGGGCGCCGCAGCATCCATACACCAGGGCCCTACATGCCGCCAATCCCCATGGAGCCCATGCCGAGACAACTTTGCCGACCATCGGAGGCAGCGTGCCACAGCCCGGCAGCTGGCCCGCCGGCTGCCACTTCGCTTCCCGGTGCCAGTTCGTGACCGACCGGTGCCGGCAGGCCAGAGTTGATCTGGCCGTGGGCAAGGACGACCACGCCGTCCGATGTATCCGTCATCGGGAGCCGGAGGACGCCAAATGAGGTCGACGGCTGGTGAGCTGATACTCGACGTCCGTGATCTCACGGTGCGGTACACGCGTGGCCGCAGGGTGATCTCGGCTCTTCAAGATGTCACCGTCACGGTGGGCGTTGGTGAAACACTCGGTGTTGTCGGCGAATCAGGTTCGGGAAAGTCGACATTGGGGCGCGCGATACTTGGACTCGCACCCGTACATTCGGGCACCATCAACTTCGCCGGTGAAGACATCACCCACGCCGGCGAACGACGTCGACGCGAACTCAGCAAGGACCTTCAGGTCATCTTCCAGGACCCCTACAGTTCGCTCAATCCCACAAGGACCATCGGCCAGACGCTGGCCGAGACACTACGCGTGCACGGAAAGCTGTCGGCGCAGGAGGTTGATCGACGTGCCGCCTCCATGTTGGAACGTGTCGGCCTCTCAGGCGATGCGGCGCAACGATATCCGGGCCGCTTCTCCGGTGGCCAACGGCAGCGGATCGCCATCGCGCGCGCATTGATGGCCCAACCGCGACTGGTGATCTGTGACGAACCGGTCAGCGCGCTCGACCTTTCGGTGCAGGCTCAGGTGGTTAACCTGCTGCGGGATCTGCAGTCGGAGTTGGGCCTCAGCTATCTGTTCATCGCCCATGATCTCGACATCGTCCGCCACCTCTCGGACCGCATCGCGGTGGTCTATCGGGGACGCATCGTCGAGCAGGGTCCGGCCGACGCCGTCTACGAGAATCCTCACACCGACTACACCAGAGAACTGCTGGACGCCGTCCCGATCCCAGACCCGGTGCGCCAGCGGGAGCGCCGCGAGGCCCGTCGCGCCAGGCGGCAGAACGACTAGACCGACTGCGCTGTTACATCATGAGAAATGGAGACACCCTAAATATGTCGTCAAAGCCGCGCGTCGCAACCCCCGGGTTCAGTGGCCTGGTCGGGTTCGGCAGGCAGGACATCACACCACCCGTCGGGATCCGCAATCGCAACTGGGGCGCTGCATCCTCCGATACCGCCGTCGGCGTGCATCGGCCCTTCTCCCTGTCGGTCCTGGCCCTCAAGAACGCATCGACCTCGTCGGTACTCTTGATCGCAGGAGTCGATGGAACACATTGGCGCCGGGTCGATGACTGGGAACGACTGCAGGGCAGAGCTCTTGATGAGCTCGGGTTGGGTCCCGGCCAGCTGATCGTCAACCTGTCCCACACTCACGCCGGGCCTGTCTTGACCGCCAGCCATGCAGATCTGGACGGAGGGGAGCATCTCCTCGCCTATCTGGACCGCCTCGCCGACGCGCTGGTCACCGCGTGTCGTGACGCCATGGCGGATCTGCGGGAGGGCTCGGTCGACTGGTATACCGGAAGTTCCTCGGTGGCGGTCAACCGTGACCTGGACCTCGATGGCCGGGCTCTGGTGGGTTTCAACCCGGAGATCCCGGCTGATGACACGGTGCTGATCGGTCGCGTATGTGCCAGCGGCGGTGGACAACTCGCTACTGTGGTGAATTACGCGTGTCACCCGACGACCCTCGCGTGGGAGAACTGCCACCTCTCGCCCGACTATGTCGGAGAGCTACGCGACACGGTCGAAGCGAGTACGGGCGCTCCCTGCCTGTTTCTCCAGGGCGCATCTGGAGACCTGTCGCCGCGCCTTCAGTACAGCGGTGACACCGACTTGGCCGATCAGCATGGGCGCGCCATCGGTCTGGCGGTACTGGCGGCACTGGAGACCATGCCGCCGCCGGCGACCGACTTGGTCTACGCCGAGGCTGTCGAATCCGGTGCGCCGGTGGCAGTCTGGCGTGCCGATAGCCGCACCGCGTCGACGGCATTGCGCTACGCCACCGAGATCAGCGTGCTGCCGCTGCGGCGGTTACCCAGCTGCGCCGAACTGGAGGATGAGTGGGCCGACATTCTCCCGCAAAGTAGAGACGAGCGGCTGCGGCGAGTGCGTGATCTTCGCGAGGGCTACATCGACCTGGAGAACCGGCCAGACGATGTGGACCATCCGATGTGGATCGCCCGTGTCGGTGATGCGCTCGTGGTGGCGCATCCGGGGGAGGCCTACAGCTGGCTGCAAACCGAACTGCGTGAACGATTCCCACAGACTCCGGTACTCGTGCTGAATCTCAGCAACGGGCCGGGATTCGTTTACCTACCGGATCGTGACGCGTACCAACGGGACGCCTATCAAGCTTGGCAGACTGTCTTCGCACCCGGTGCCCTGGAGAAGTTCGCCGAGGATGCGTCGACGGCACTGCGCGCCTTGATCGCCGCCGACGATCTGGGGTGAGCCCGGCCGGGTCAGAAACCCACGCCGGGCACGTCCACCCGTGCCATCAGGATGGCCGCCTGATCTCGGCCGTCCTGATGGATATCGTCCAGTGCGGGCCCTGCCGTGATGAACAGGCTGCGCCCATCCTCACCACCGAGGACCGCCGAGTACGCCGTGTAGTGCCCGGTATCGACGTGATCGACCACGCTGCCGCCTTCGGCGATGCACCAGACCCCCGACCCCGCGGCATCGGCTACCCAGAGGTGCCCGGCAGCGTCGAGGGTGATGCCGTCCGTGATCATCAGCACATGCCTACGTGCCTCGGCGACTGTCGTCGCCGTCGTGGGTGTGCCGAAGTTGGCCCACGCTCGGCGATTGGCCAGCGAACCATCGCTGCGGATGTTCCAGGCGCTGACGCGGCCGGCGAAGGACTCGGCGAGCAGGAGCTGCGTACCGTCGGCAGAGATGATGACACCGTTGGGCGTCAGCACATCGGTTGCGGCCACCGTCACCGAACCATCCGGGTCACAACGCAGCAGCACGGTCGGTTCCAGCGGATTGAGCTGACCGTCATTGCCGACATAGGCGCGGCCATGGGCATCCACCCACATATCGTTGGCCAGGCCAGGACAGTATTCGGACAGCTCCGCCACCACCTCCAGGGTGCCGTCGCGCCTGCGCAGCAGCCGGCGCTCGATCATCGAGATGACCAGCAGGTCGCCGTCGGGCGTGAACCCCAGGCCCGAGGGCTGTCCGGGCACCTCACAGACCGTGTCGAAGGTGCTTCCGTCCCAACGGATCACGCGGTTGGTGTAAAAGTCCGAGAACCACAGTGCGTTCTCATGCCAGCGGGGGGCCTCGGTGAAGGAGAAGCCACGTCCCAGGATGTCAGCCATCGGTACTTTGCTCTTTCGGCTAGTCAGCGGTGAACAGGATGGAACGGATCAGATTGCCCGGCACGGCCTCGGGCCGGTATCGGAGGCCGAGCCCAGGGCTCAGCGGCGGGAGGTATCCGCCGTCGACGAGCCCGCTGTCCTGACTGTGGATGAACCGGTCGACATAATCGAAGGGATCGTTGGCCGGGAAGCATTCGATCGGACTCTCGGTGTCCACGACGAACGCCACGTGGCGGTGGATCTCGGGATAGACGTGCAGTGATATCGGCGTGTCCGCACTCGCGGCGATATCGAGCAGCCCGGTCAGGCCACCAACGGTGGTCGCATCGGCGCGCAGAACGTCGACGGCCGAGGCGTTACGCAGGCCGGCAAGCTCATCGGGATCAGCCTCGTCACCCGCGGCCACGGTGATCGGCGATTCCACTCGGACCGCGGCGATCTCGGCCGCTGCGGCGGCTGGTAGCGGGTCCTCGATCCAGGTGATGCCCACCGGGTGCCATCGGGCGGCGGCAGCCAGCACCTGATCAACATCGCGGCTGCCGAACCCGAGATCCAGCACCAGGTCCAGATCCCCGATCGCCGCCAGGTCTCGAATCGCGACGAGCAGCCGGTCCAGGTACGCGTCATCGGCACCACCGGCGATCTTGACCGTCCGGAAGCCCTTATCGCGCCACCCTACCAGGCGGCGTGCCATGTCCAGATCGTCTTCGCCCTGGCGGCGGTACCCGACGACCAGCAGCGCGGGCTGGTAGGGCCGAGCCTCACCGAGCAGACGCCATACGGGTGTCTCATGCAGGATGCCCAGCAGGTCCCACGCACAGATGTCGACGATGGCACGTGCCCGCTGGACGGGGGACCGGCCCCAGATATGTGCAGGCACCGCAAACAGCTCGGCCAATGTCCGGCCGGGCAGCTCCCGGGCCACCGCCTCGGCGGCCGCGCCGATGGGCTGCCCGCGGGTCAGCACATACCCGGTACCGGTGGCCCCGCCTTCGAGTGTCACCTGGGCGACAACGTAATCCCTTGTGGTGATGGGGGTTCCCGCCAGCACCAGTGGTGGATCCATATCGAAGCGGAGTTCGTCGATCCGGGCATCGGTCACGCGGAGGTCAAGCACACCCTCATCGACCCGGCCTGAGGTACGGGCACGAATGGCGTCCAGGCCCTCCGCGCGCATCTACTTGTCGTCCAGAACGTATGCGGTGGCTTCGATTTCGACGAGTAGATCCGGATGGAGGAATTCCAATCCGCCGACGCAGGAGCTGGTCGGCAGCGTATCGCCGAACAGTTCAGCGTGCGCCCGTCCGGCTTCGCGCCAGTCGTCGATATTGCGAACGAAGACGCGGGTGCGCAGGATGTCTTCCTTACTGCCACCGAGTTCCTCGACGGCGGCCAGGATGACCGACAACGCGTATTTGGTCTGGGTGTAGAGATCGCCGGGCCCCTCGATGGTGCCGTCGGGCCTGCCCGCGGTGGTGCCGCCGACCTCGATGAGCGGGCCGACACGGGTTGCGCGCGAGTACGCCCATTCGGACGCCCAAGGTGCTTTTGCCACTACTCGTTTCACTGTGCTAGCTCCTTCGCTGAATCCTTGGTGATGGTGAACCCTCCGTCGACGGGTATGACGGCACCGGTCATGAACGACGACTGCTCCGAAAGCAGGAATACGATTGCCGCGGCGATTTCGGATGGCGCAGCGGGCCGTCCGAGAGCGTGCCGGTCGGCCACTTCTTCGAGCGGTTTGACGCCGGCCGGTCGCCGGCCCTCTGCCATCAACGGTGAGTCGACCGAGCCGGGTGCGACTGCGTTGACCCGGATACCCCAGCGTGCCCATTCCACCGCGAGGGTTCGCGTCATCGCCTCCACCGACGATTTGGCGATCGGGTAGGGCAACCGGCCCGGCCAGCCGAAGCTGGACGCCACCGAACTGACATTGACAATGACGCCCGAAGTCCCTGCCGCGATCCACGACCGGGCGGCGGCCTGGGCCACGAACAGTGAACCGGCGACGTGCACATCGAAGAGCCGGTGCAGGTCTGCCAAGGTGAGGTCAAGGCTCGGCTTGGCCAGCAGGGTTCCCGCGCAGTTCACCACCCCGGAGACGTGGCGTGCTGCCAAGACCTGGCCGACCGCGTGCGCGACCGCGTCGCGGTCGGCCACATTGCAGGTGATCGCGGTGACCCGTGTTGCGCCGAACCGGCTGATCAGATCATCGACGACGGCGGCCTCGGGCTTGAGATCGATGACGGCGCAGTCATGTACACCGTCGGTAAGAATCCTCTCGACGGTCGCCAGCCCGATACCGCTGCCTCCCCCGGTGACCAGAACGATCCCCCGCCGGTCATCCTCACTTGTCATTTCTACTCCATCTGACCATCGGACCAGCATGTCCACACGAGGGGAGCGATGCGCTGGTCGGGCTGCTCGGTTCGGTCGGGCCTAGTCTGGCCCAGAGGCTATACGGCATAGCAATATGATGCAAGACATCAAATATCGATGTTTGCTACGATGAGCCTAGGGCGTGCCGGCGTAGTGGATGCATCAGAGTGTTAGTCTCTGCGCAAGATTGTTAGAGAGTTAAGGATCGCAATGACTGAAGACTCGTTCCGGATCCGATCTCTGGCGCGGGGGCTGGCCATCGTCTCGGAAGTAGCCGCCAGTGACGGCGAACTGACGGCAGCGGAACTGAGCCGACGGATCGGCGTTTCACCACAGACGGCCTATCACTTGCTGCACACGCTTCGCCAGGTCGGCTACGTCGAACAGGACTCAAGTCAACGCTATCGACTGGGAAGAGCGATCCCGGCACTCATCGACGGGTACGAGCGTCAGCTCGCGCCGCCGGAAGCGGTGATTCGACGTCTTCGCAAACTTCGCGAGGTGACCGGTGAGACCTGCTCGCTGTCGGCGTGGACCGGAGATGATGTGGTGCTCATCGCGCAGGAGCCCGGCGAGCACTCGGTGCGAGTGGCCGACATCCAGGTGGGCCAGCGCGGTGCTCTGCATGCGCGTGCCGCGGGCAAGATCCTGCTCGCGCGCACCGACGCGGAGAAACGTGGCCGGGTGCTCAAGGAACTCAATCTGAAGCGGTTCACTGAGCACACAATTACCCGCCGAGCCAAGCTCGATCAGGAGCTCGATCGGGCAGCCGAGAGCGGATGGGCATTGGACGATGAGGAATTCGCCCGCGGTGTCACCTGCATGTCGGCATGTCTCGACTACAAGGGAACCGATTTCGCCTTGGCGATTCTTGCGCCGACACAGCGCCTCAAGGAGAACTCGGACCAGTACCTGGCCGCGCTCGTCGATGCGACACGGCCGTAAACGAATGAGGGAAACAATGATTGGCGATCGCCGCAGCGCAGTAGTCACCGGCGCTGCGTCGGGTATCGGTCTGGCGACTGCACGGCGCCTTGCCGCCGAAGGTTGGTCGCTGGCCTGTGTGGATACCAATGCCGCGGCCCTGGATGAGCTGGTCGGAGAGCTGAACGGGGCTGGCCATCACGCGGTCGCGGTGCCCGGTGACGTCGCGGATCTCGGCGTCAACGAACGGTCCTGTCGGGCCGCGGTCGAGTTGGCGCCCCTGGGCGCCTGGGTGGGGGTCGCCGGCATCGCCGCCGACTATGAACTCACCACCGTGTCGGAGTCCGAGGTACGCAGGCTGATCGACATCAATCAGCTGGGGATGCTGTGGGGGGTCATCGAGGCGTTGCGGGTGTGGGAGTCCACCGGTAGCGCCGGAACTATCGTCGTCACGTCCTCGGTGCATGCCCGCCATGCCGCAGCGGGTTCGGGCATCTACGAGATGACTAAGGCGGCTGTCGAGGCACTGATTCGCAACGTCGCCATCACCTATGGTCCACAGGGGATTCGGGCGGTCGCTGTGGCACCTGGCGCGATCTCGACGCCGGCGTTGCAGGCGTCATTCGGAACGGCGGTCAATCCGGATGCTGCCCGCTGGCACCTTGAGCGGCAGGCGCCGCTGAATCGGCTCGGCGAGACCGACGAGATCGCAGCCGCCATCGCCTTCTTGATTTCCACTGCGGCGTCCTATATCTCAGGTACTACGCTCACCGTGGACGGCGCGATGTCCTCGGTGCTCATGCTCCCTGCCACCGACCCGGAAGCGCTCCGCCCGCCGGTGGACACGCAGCGGTAGCCGGTCGTCTCAGGGCTTGAACAGTGCGCCCATTTCCAGACGCTGTGATCGCGCCGAGTCAAGCCAGGTCAGCACGCCAGCCTCGGACTACCGAGGAACCGAAGTAGTTCACCAGAGAAACCGCGGCGTGCACTCTCCGACTCCTCTCGGGGTGGCCTGGTGATTGAGGCTGCAGCCGCAGTGTCATGCCTTCGGATGGCCGGCGGAACATCGAGTGAATCGCCCCGGCATGTCCGGAGACCTACTGGTCTGAGAACTCGGCGGTGTGCT
>NZ_JBSFPX010000247.1:0-9229 GCF_053588415.1 Mycobacterium sp. NPDC003449 | reverse complement strand
CGACTACCTACCCGGCCAGCCCGACGGGCTGATCGACCTCGGCGCCTTCCTGGCGCTCACCGCGCCGTCTCAGTCGTCGCCGGGGCGGGAATGCCTGCCGTAGGACGGGTTGTCGTCGGGGTCGCCCCCGTCGGTCCCGTAGTGCCTGCCGTTGAGCTTGCGGAAGTGGCCCTGGTGGTCGACGTGAAACCCGTTGTGCGCATGGCCGATCGGTTCTTCCCGGTCACCGGCCGGGGCGTCGCCCATCAGCTCGTCGAGGATCTGCTGCCAGCGGTCCTCCGGTTCAGCGGCCGGCGCGGGTGGCAGCGGCTCGGTCACGTCGTCGGCGTTGCCCGGGGCGGCGACGGCCACCGGTCGGGGCGGGTCGAGATCCTCGGTCACCAGGGTGTATTCGACGTACTCGTCGTCGTCGGGGTAGGCAGGCAGGAACCGGTTGGCCTCCTCCCCGACGACCCGCATGGCATCGGTCTGGGCCTCGCCGTCGTCCTCGTCGGGCTCGGCCGGGCCGGGTGCGCGGGCGAAGCCGAGCAGGAACATCGCGGCCACCACACCGAACAGCGCGACGAACGCGGGCAGCAGCATCGCCTGCGACATCGCCGCCGAGAACGGCGCGTGCAGGAAATCCGGCAGCGCGGCCGCCATCCCCTCACCGCCCGGCGGCGCGGCGGGCGCGCCGGGCAGCTCGGCACCGATCCGCGACGTCATGTACGCCGCTATGCCCGCGCTGCCGAGCACCGACCCGACCTGACGGGTGGCGTTGTACACCCCCGATCCGGCCCCGGCCAGATCCGGGGGCAGGTTGCGGGTGGCGGTCGCGGCCAGCGGCGACCAGATGAACGCCATGCCGACGCCCATGACCGCCTGCGGTAACAGCAGCCGCCAGATCGGGGTGGCCGGAGTCATCTCGAAGGCCAGCCAGGTCAGCCCGATCGCCATGGCCGAGAAGCCGAAACCGATCACCGGGGTCGGGTGGACCCGGTCGACGATGCGCCCGACGACCGGGGCCAGCAGCCCGCTCGCGATCGCCGTCGGCGCGGTCAGCAACGCCGACCGGATCGGCGAGAGCCCGCATACGGTCTGGGCGTAGAACATCAGCGGCAGGATCATCGCGGTCACCGCGAAACCGATTGTGGCGACGCCGATGTTGGCCAGGCTGAAGTCGCGGTCGGCGAAGATCCGCAGCGGGATCAACGGTTCCCGGGTGTTGACCGACTGCCAGAACACGAACCCGGCCATCACCCCGACGCCCAGCGCGGCGGTACCCCACACCCACGGCGCCCAGTGCCGCGACTGCCCCTCCTGCAGGGCGAACACGATCAGGAACATGCCCACACCGGACAGCACGACGCCGATGACGTCGAGATCGTGGCGACGGGTCGGCAGGTCGGGCACCAGCCACGCCGCCAGCCCGAGGCCGAGGATGCCGATCGGCACGTTGACGAAGAAGATCCACTGCCAGCCCAGGCTGCCGACCAACAGCCCGCCGGCCAGCGGGCCGACCAGCGTCGCGACCCCCGCGGTGGCCCCCCAGATGCTCATCGCGACGCCGCGCCGCTCGGGCGGGAAGATCCGGGTGATCGTCGACAACGTCTGTGGGGTCAGCATCGCCGCGCCGATGCCCTGGACCACCCGCGCCGCGATCAGCGTCTCGATGCTGCCGGCCAGCCCGCACCACAGCGACGCCGCGGTGAATACGGCCAACCCGGCCAGGTAGAGATACTTGGGTCCATACATGTCCCCGAGCCGGCCCGCCACCAGCAGCGGGACCGCGTAGGCCAGCAGGTAGGCGCTGGTCACCCAGATGACACCGTCGTAGTCGGCGCCCAGCCGCTCCATGATGGTCGGATTCGCGACGGCCACGATCGTCGCGTCGACCAGAATCATGAAAAAACCGACCATCATGGCCCACAACGCGTGCCACGGGTTGTGGTCCTCGGTCCGGGTTTTCAGCGTAGGCAACATGACAGATCAAGTGGATGCGCCCGTTTGCGGCGCTCAGCCGACGCTACGGACCCGCCGGGGTCCGGACAAGTCCGGGGCCGGTCAGGCCGCCGGTTCGGCGACCACGTCGGGAAAGACTCCGTCAGCTGCGGGTTCGGGTTCGCCGGCCTCGTCGCCGGAGCGCCCGCCCACGATCAGCAGCGCCGTGAGGGCGATCAGCATGCCCGCCGTCATCACCCCGGACAGCGCCAGCGCCCCGTTTCCGAGGGCACCGACCAGCGGCGCCACCGCCGCTCCGATCCCGAACTGGGCGGCCCCCAACAACGCGGCCGCGGTGCCCGCCGCGTCGGGATGGCGCGACAGCGCCAGCGCGGGCGCATTGGGGATCACCAGACCCATCGCGGCCAGGATCGCCAGCACCGGCAGCAGGAAACCGAGCAGCCCGCCGAACTGCGCGACGGTCAGCCCGACGAACACCAGGCACGCCACCGAGGCCGCGGACAGTGCGGCCAGCGTGATGGCCTGCGGGGTGTACCGGCGCAGCAGCACCACGTTGAACTGGGTGGACCCGATCAAGGCGATCGCGCCCGCGGCGAACACCAGCGCGAACGCCTGCTGATCGAGGCCGAACCGGCCCTGCAGCACGAACGGTGCCGCCGAGATGTAGGCGAACAGCCCCGACATCCCCAGCGCGGCGACGAGCACCAGGATGACGAACCGCGAATCGCGCAGCAGCTCGCCGTAGGTGCCGATGATGCCGCGCACCCGAAGCGGACGGCGATGCGCCGCCGGCAGCGTCTCCGGCAACGCCAGGACGGCCATCAGCAGCAGGCCGCCGGCCAGTACCACGAGCGCCACGAACACCCAGTGCCACGATCCGCGCAGCAGCACCGCGGCCCCCAGCGACGGCGCCAGCACCGGCGCCACCCCGAGGACCAGCATGAGCCGCGACATCACCGTGGCGGCGGCCGAGCCGGCGAACAGGTCACCGACCACGGCGACGGCCACCACCGCGGCGGCGGCCGCGCCCATGCCCTGCAGCAGGCGGGCCAGGCCGAGCACGACGATGTCGGGGGCCAGCACGCACAGCACCGACGCCAGGATGTGCAGCACGATGCCGGCCATCAACGGGCGGCGGCGGCCCAGCGAGTCCGACAGCGGGCCGATGATCAACTGGCCGAGCGCCAGCCCGGCCAGGGTGCCGGTGAGGGTCAGCTGCGCGACCGACGACGAGATCGAAAGTTCCTCGCCGATTTTCGGCAGCGCGGGCAGGTACATGTCGATGGTGAGCGGGCCGAGCGCGATCAGGGCACCCAGCACCAGGATCATCCTGATCCGGCTCGGCCTGCCCGCGGTCGTCTTCTGGTCCACGTCGGGCGATGATGCCATGATTCTTGTTAGCCCCGCATATCAATATTTTGTTCCCGCAGCGCACCGAAGCGCGGTCGTGACGGCCATCACTGTCGGGCACCAGGCCTGGGTCGTCGTTCGTTATCTGCGTGTTCGGGCGAGACGTTAGCCTGGACAGTCAACCGTTGGGTTCACACGTGGGGAGGCCCGATAGTGCACGCTCGGTCCAAGAGCCGGTTGCCGGCGACCGTCGACGGTCCCGCCGACGCCGACGATCCAAGCACCGCCGCCAAGGTCCTTTCGGCCGTCATCGAACGCAGTTCGCGAGTTCAGGCCCCGGCGGTGCGGGCCTATGTCGACCGGTTGCGCAGCCACCAACCCGACGCCACCCCCGCCGAGATCATCACCAGACTGGAGAACCACTACAAAGCCGCGGTGATGGCCAGTGGCGCCGCGGTCGGCTCGGCCGCGGCCTTCCCCGGCATCGGCACCCTGGCCGCACTGTCGGCGGTGGCCGGCGAGACGGTGGTGTTCCTGGAGGCCACCTCGGTGTTCGTGCTCGCGGTCGCCGAGGTGCACGGCATACCCGCCGACCACCGGGAGCGGCGCCGTGCGCTGGTGCTTTCGGTCCTGGTCGGCGACGACAGCAAGCACGCCATCGGTGACCTGCTCGGCTCCGGTCGCACCAGCGGGGCGTGGCTGTCCGACGGGGCCGCGACGCTGCCGCTGCCCGCGGTGTCCCAACTCAACTCCCGGCTGCTCAAGTACTTCGTCAAGAGGTATACGCTCAAGCGCGGCGCGATGGCATTCGGCAAGTTGCTGCCGGTCGGCATCGGCGCCGTCGTCGGCGGGGTCGGCAACCGGCTGATGGGTCGCAAGATCGTCGCCAACGCCCGTGCGGCGTTCGGCGCACCCCCGCCGCGGTGGCCTGCAACGTTGCATGTGCTGCCGTCCGCTCAGCCTTGAGGGTGCGCGGATCCGTCGGCCCGCAACCCGTAACGGTGGTGCCGTTCTCGGCGCGCGCGGAAAAGGGATAGCCTTTATGCGGCGGTCGTGCGGGGTCGACCGCCCACAGGAGAACACAAGCGGCGAGCGTCATTGCCACGGCTTGCCGGGAACGAAGAATCGAGGCGAGTGCCAGCCGTGAGCAGTTCACCTTCACCATTCGGACAGAACGAGTGGTTGGTCGAGGAGATGTATCGCAAGTTCCGCGAGGATCCCTCTTCGGTGGATCCCAGTTGGCACGAGTTCCTCGTCGACTACTCCCCCGAACCAGCCGCCGACAGCACCGCCGCAAACGGTCAGTCCACCGCCCCCGCCCCGGCGGCGCCGGCCGAACCGGCAACACCCGCCCCGGCGGCCAAGCCCGCGCCTGAGGCCAAGCCCGCCGCCAAGCCCGCCGCCAAGCCCGCGCCCGAGGCCAAGGCCGCCGCGAAACCCGCCGCCAAGCCGGCCGCGGCCCAGACCTCCGCCGCCTCCGACGACGAGACCCAGGTCCTGCGGGGCGCCGCGGCGGCCGTGGTCAAGAACATGAACGCCTCGCTGGAGGTGCCGACCGCCACCAGCGTGCGCGCCATCCCGGCCAAGGCGATGATCGACAACCGCGTCGTCATCAACAACCACCTCAAGCGCACCCGCGGCGGCAAGATCAGCTTCACCCACCTGCTCGGGTACGCCATCGTGCAGGCGGTCAAGAAATTCCCGAACATGAACCGGCACTTCGCCGAGGTCGACGGTAAGCCGAACGCGGTCACCCCGGCGCACACCAATCTCGGCCTCGCGATCGACCTGCCCGGCAAGAACGGCAGTCGCTCGCTCGTGGTGGCCGCGATCAAGCGTTGCGAGACAATGGCTTTCGGCCAGTTCATCGCGGCCTACGAGGACATCGTGCGGCGCGCCAGGGACGGCAAACTGACCGCCGAGGACTTCTCCGGCGTGACCATCTCGCTGACCAACCCCGGCACCATCGGCACCGTGCACTCGGTGCCGCGACTGATGGCGGGGCAGGGCGCGATCATCGGCGCCGGGGCCATGGAGTACCCGGCCGAGTTCCAGGGCGCCAGCGACGAGCGCATCGCCGAGCTGGGCGTCGGCAAGCTCATCACCTTGACCTCGACCTACGACCACCGGATCATCCAGGGCGCGGAATCGGGTGACTTCCTGCGCACCATCCACCAGTTGCTGCTCGACGACGAGTTCTTCGACGAGATCTTCCGTGAGCTGGGCATCCCCTACGAGCCGGTGCGCTGGCGCACCGACAACCCGGACACGATCTTCGACAAGAACGCCAGGATCATCGAGCTGATCGCGGCCTACCGCAACCGCGGCCACCTGATGGCCGACATCGACCCGCTGCGGCTGGACAAGACCCGTTTCCGCAGCCACCCCGACCTCGATGTGCTCACCCACGGCCTGACGTTGTGGGACCTGGACCGCGAGTTCAAGGTCGACGGGTTCGCCGGCAAGCAGTACATGAAGCTGCGCGATGTGCTGTCGGTGCTGCGTGACGCGTACTGCCGCCACATCGGTGTCGAGTACACCCACATCCTCGAACCCGAGCAGCAGAAGTGGCTGCAGGAACGCATCGAGATCAAACACGACAAGCCCACGGTCGCCGAACAGAAGTACATTCTGTCCAAACTCAACGCAGCCGAGGCCTTCGAGACCTTCCTGCAGACCAAATACGTTGGGCAGAAGCGATTCTCACTGGAGGGCGCGGAGACCGTCATCCCGATGATGGACGCCGCGATCGATCAGGCCGCCGAGCACGCGCTCGACGAGGTGGTCATCGGCATGCCGCACCGGGGCCGGCTCAACGTGCTGGCCAATATCGTCGGCAAGCCCTACAGCCAGATCTTCACCGAGTTCGAGGGCAACCTGAATCCGTCCCAGGCGCACGGATCCGGCGATGTGAAGTACCACCTGGGCGCCACCGGAACCTATATCCAGATGTTCGGCGACAACGACATCGAGGTCTCACTCACGGCCAACCCGTCGCATCTGGAGGCCGTCGACCCGGTGCTGGAGGGCCTGGTGCGGGCCAAGCAGGACCTGCTCAACGTCGGCGAGGAGGCCGATGGCTCACAGCGTTTCTCGGTGGTTCCGCTGATGCTGCACGGCGACGCCGCGTTCGCCGGTCAGGGTGTGGTCGCCGAGACGCTGAACCTGGCCCTGCTCAACGGTTACCGGACCGGCGGCACGATCCACATCGTGGTGAACAACCAGATCGGATTCACCACGGCGCCAACGGATTCCCGTTCCAGCGAGTACTGCACCGATGTCGCCAAGATGATCGGTGCGCCGATCTTCCACGTCAACGGAGACGATCCCGAGGCCTGCGCCTGGGTGGCGCGCCTGGCCATGGACTTCCGTCAGGAGTTCAAGAAGGACGTCGTCATCGACATGCTGTGCTACCGCCGCCGCGGGCACAACGAGGGCGACGACCCGTCGATGACCCAGCCCTACATGTACGACGTCATCGACACCAAGCGCGGTTCGCGTAAGGCCTACACCGAAGCCCTGATCGGCCGTGGTGACATCTCGATGAAAGAGGCCGAGGACGCCCTTCGCGACTACCAGGGTCAGCTGGAGCGGGTGTTCAACGAGGTCCGCGAACTGGAGAAGCACGCCGCCGAGCCGAGCGAATCGGTCGAGTCCGACCAGCAGATCCCGCAGCGGCTGGCCACCGCGGTCGACAAGTCGCTGCTGGCCCGCATCGGCGATGCGCACCTGGCGCTGCCGGACGGCTTCACCGTGCACCCGCGGGTCAAGCCGGTGCTGGAGAAGCGCCGCGAGATGGCCTACGAGGGCAAGATCGACTGGGCCTTCGCCGAACTGCTGGCCCTTGGCACGATGATCGCCGAAGGCAAGCTGGTGCGGTTGAGCGGCCAGGACACCCAGCGCGGCACCTTCACCCAGCGGCACTCGGTGATCGTCGACCGCAAGACCGGCGAGGAGTTCACCCCGCTGCAGTTGTTGGCCACCAACACCGACGGCACCCCGACCGGCGGCAAGTTCCTGGTCTACAACTCGGCGCTGTCGGAATACGCCGCGGTGGGCTTCGAATACGGCTACTCGGTGGGCAACCCGGACGCCATGGTGCTGTGGGAGGCCCAGTTCGGCGACTTCGTCAACGGCGCGCAGTCGATCATCGACGAGTTCATCTCCTCCGGTGAGGCCAAGTGGGGCCAGCTCTCCGACGTGGTGCTGCTGCTGCCGCACGGCCACGAGGGCCAGGGTCCCGACCACACCTCGGCACGCATCGAGCGGTTCCTGCAGCTGTGGGCCGAGGGGTCGATGACCATCGCGGTGCCGTCCACCCCGGCCAACTACTTCCACCTGCTGCGCCGCCACGGCCTGGACGGCATCCAGCGTCCGCTGATCGTGGCCACCCCGAAGTCGATGCTGCGCAACAAGGCCGCGGTCTCCGACATCCGGGACTTCACCGAGAACAAGTTCCGCTCGGTGCTGGAGGAGCCGTTGTACACCGACGGCGAGGGCGAGCGGAGCAAGGTCCGTCGGGTGCTGCTGTGCAGCGGCAAGCTCTACTACGACCTGGCCGCGCGCAAAGCCAAGGACAAGCGCGACGACGTGGCGATCGTGCGGCTCGAGCAGCTGGCCCCGCTGCCCAGGCGGCGCCTGGCCGAGACCCTGGACCTGTACCCGAACGCCACCGAGAAGTTCTGGGTGCAGGAGGAGCCGGCCAACCAGGGCGCCTGGCCGTCGCTGGGCCTCACCCTGCCCGAGGTGCTGCCGGATTACTTCGTCGGCATCAAGCGGATTTCGCGGCGGGCCATGAGCGCCCCGTCCTCGGGTTCGTCGAAGGTGCACGCCGTCGAACAGCAGGAGATCATCGACGAGGCCTTCGGCTGAGTCAGGGCTTCCTGTTCCGATCCTCGAATTCGACGAAAAGGTCGCTGTCGCACGCTGACAGCGACCTTTTCGTCGATCTCAACGCGGTGTTCGCATCACGACGCCGAAGTTCAGGTGTTCGCCACCATCTCCCCCACCCCGTCCACCCGCCCTGTCAGCGGGAGCCCGGGTGAGATCGGGATCGGGGGGCACAGCGTGCCGCTCATGATCAGGTCGCCTCGCCGCAGCCGCTGACCCCGCGTCGCGAGGTCGGCACTGAGCCAGGCGACGGCGTTGGCGGGATCGCCGAGCACCTGATCGCTGCCACCGTCTGAAACCTTCTCACCGCAGGTCAGCGTGGCGGTCAAGGCGGTCAGATCGGCGCCGGCCGCAAGGTCGGTACCCAGCAGGACCGCGGCGTGGCTGACGTTGTCGGCCACCAACGTCGCGGCATCCGGGGCGCCGCCGTCCCAACGGCTGTCCACCACCTCGATCGCGAGGTGCAGCCGCTCGACGGCCGCCCGCACCTGCTCCGCCGTGGCCCGGTCGGGCAGGTCGGCACCCAGAATGAAAGCGATCTCCAGCTCAGCACGCGGCGCGCACAGCCCGTTGGGCAGGGCGGTCACGATCAGCGGCTCGACGAGGAAGCCGCTGACCGGATGCGTTACAGCCTTGTCCCGCTGGGCGTTTCGCGAGGTGAGCCCAATTTTCCACCCCGCGTGCCGGGCGCCGGCGGAGAACCAGTGCCCGCGCAACGCGTCCTGGCATCGGTAGCCGGCCGCCAGGTCGCCGGGGGTAGCCGGCGACAGGCGTTCGCCGGTTTCATGAGCCCGGTACAGCCGGGCGGCGAGGTGGTCGTACGGCTCGCGGTGATCGCTCACGTCTCATCCTAAGTAGAAATTGCCACATCAATCTGGTCATCCTATCTGGTTGACCAGATTGGTCGCCATGTGATCGAATCGGGAAAAGGGGCCCTCGTCAGCGATGGAGGAGATGGATGCGGATCGCGAAGGTTCAGGCGTGGTGGGTGCGCTTCGCACTCGAGCCGGCCCGACAGCACCGCAGCGACTTCGGCCAGGTCGGAACA
>NZ_JBSFPX010000246.1:0-9241 GCF_053588415.1 Mycobacterium sp. NPDC003449 | reverse complement strand
CTCGATCATGACGTCGCTGTGGTTCGAACAGCTGCAACCGGGAGATCGGGTATCGGTCAAGCCGCATGCCTCGCCCGTACTGCACAGCATCAACTATCTGCTGGGCGAACTCGATCAGAAGTACCTGACCACTCTGCGTGAGTTCGGTGGCCTGCAGTCCTATCCGAGCAGGTCGAAAGACCCTGATCCCGTTGATTATTCGACCGGATCGGTGGGCATCGGCGCGACCGCCCCGATCTGGGGCACGATCGCCCGCCGCTACGTCGACACCCAGATCCACGCCGCGGGCAAAGGTCGCCAGTATTCGCTGGTGGGCGACGCCGAACTCGACGAGGGGGCGGTGTGGGAGGCCGTATTGGACAACTCCGTCGCCGAACTCGGTGAGATCGTCTGGATCGTCGACCTCAACCGTCAGTCGTTGGACCGTGTCGTGCCCAACATCGCCGCCGGACGGCTGGAGTCGATGTTCTCGGCCGCGGGATGGCAGGTGATCAATGTGAAGTTCGGCGCCCAGCTCGAGACCTTGTTCGAACAGAACGGTGGGCCGGCGCTGCGCACCCGCATCCTCGAGATGTCCAACCCCGAATACCAGCGTCTGCTGCGCTGCCCGGCCGACGAGCTGCGCGAGCGGCTGCCCGGCAACGGAACAGGCGCCGACGAGATCTCGGCGCTGATCGGCGACTTGGATGACAACGCGCTGCTGGCCGCAATCCGCAATCTGGGCGGTCACGATCTCGGTGCATTGCGCGCTGCCTACGCCCAGATCGACGACACCCGGCCAACGGTGGTCATCGCCTACACCATCAAAGGTCACCGGCTCCCAACCCAGGGCCATCCCCAGAACCATTCGTCACTGCTGACCGTCGAGCAGTACGAGCAGTTCGCCGCCGAACTCGGCGCGGACCCGGCCGACCCCTGGCGACGGTTCAGCACCGGCAGCGCACCGGCAGACCTCTGCGCCATGACTTCCGAGCGGCTGCGGCGCGAGCCGGTGGCACTGTCAACTCCCCCCGCCGTTCCCGTCGACAGCGGCCGGACACCGTCAGGCAGATCATCGACCCAGGCCGCCCTCGGCCGGGTTCTGCTCGACCTGAGCCGCCTGGCCCCCGACGCGGCCAAACGGGTCGTCACCGTCAGTCCCGACGTGAGTTCGACGACGAACCTGGCGGGTTGGCTCAACAAGGTCGGCGTGTGGTCGCCCGATGAACGTCAGAACTGGTTCGACGACGACCCGGAAACCATCATGCACTGGCGGGAAAGGCCGACGGGACAACACATGGAACTCGGCATCGCCGAGACCAACCTCGTCGGCCTGATCGGTGAGCTCGGCGCGACCTGGAGCCGGTGGGGACAGCCCTTGTTTCCGATCGGTGTGCTCTACGACCCGTTCGTCGAGCGGGCCCTCGAACCGTGGTCGTACGGCATCTACGCGGGCGGACAATCGATCCTGGTCGGGACGCCCTCCGGCGTGTCGCTCGCCGCCGAGGGCGGCGCGCATCAATCGATCAAGACACCGTCGATCGGACTGGAGCAACCCGGTTGTGTCAGCTACGAGCCGGCCTTCGCGATCGATGTCGAGTGGGCGCTGCTGTCCTGCATTGGCCGGCTCGGCCGGCCGGGCGGCTCCTCGTCGTATGTCCGGCTGTCCACCCGACCCGTCGATCAGACCCTTGCCGCAGTGCCCACCGATCCGGTCGCCCGGGAGCGCAGGAGAAAGCACGTGGTCGCCGGTGCATACATGGTGCGACGGGCTGGCGGCATACCCCACGTCACCCTGGTCGGGGTGGGAGCGATGATCACCGAATCCCTGTTGGCGGCCGACCGACTCGCTGAGCAAGGCATCGATGCCGACGTCATCTGCGTGACCAGCCCCGGACTGCTGTTCGACGCATTACAGGCTCGCCGAGGGCTTTCCGAGAACCCTTCGTGGATTCTCGACCAGGTGTTCCCGACCGAACGAGCCGCCCCCATGGTGACCGTGCTCGACGGGCACCCGCACACGCTGGCGTTCCTCACCGGTATCAACAACGTGGCCGGGGCCGCTCTCGGGGTCAGCCGCTTCGGCCAGGTCGGTTCACTCGACGACGTCTACCGCTACCACGGCATCGACACCGACAGCATTGTCAGCGCAGCACTCGACCTTGCCGAAAGGGCCGTGAAATGACCGCCACCACAGACGTCACCAACGTGGAAATGCCTACCCTCGGCGAGGCGGTCACCGAGGCCACCATCACCCGCTGGCTCAAGGCAGTGGGCGATGAGGTCCAGCACGACGAGCCCCTGCTCGAGGTCGCCACCGACAAGGTCGACACCGAGGTCGTCTCCCCCGCTACCGGCATCCTGGCTCAGATCATCGAGCCGGAGGACGCGGTGGTCGAAATCGGCGCCGCTATCGCGGTGATCAGTGCGGGAGACGCGGCCCACAGCGGCTTCGGCCCCGGAGCGCGCGATCAAAGCCCTCACCTCACCTCGCGAACAGTAGCGCGCCACCGTCGCCATTACTCGGCCCGACGTGTCAGCCCGGCAGCGGTGGTAGCGGCTGGGCGTCGGAGGGATTGAGGGCATCCAGCATCAAGCTCAGATACCGGCGACGCAGTTCCGACGGCTGATCGAGCGCCACCGATGCGGCCGTCACCATCGCAACGAAGGTCGGCACGTCATCGACGGTGAGGTCGGCGCGCAACTCTCCCGTCGCCTGGCCGTGGGTCACCAGGTTCTGCAGCAGATCCCGTTTACTGCCGAACAACCGGGAGGTGAGTTCGGCCAGATGGTCCAGCGAGGACAACAGTGGGCGCTGGGCGTACATGAGCTCGGCCAGCCGCTCGATCACGTCGATGAAGGCCTCGCGGGGCGCGTCGCTCTCGACCAACGCCAGGATCACCGGTTCGATGTCGGAGGCGAAGACATCCTCGTAGACGGCGGCCGCGAGCGCCTGCCGGTTCGGGAAATGCCGGTAGAGCGTCGCGTTGCCGACACCGGCGCGCGCGGCCACCTGGGTCAATGTCGCGGCGGCGCCCTCGGTCGCGAAGATCTCACGGGCCGCCGCGATGATCCGGCTCTCGTTGGCGTAGGCGTCTGACCGGCGGCGATCGGGGCGTGCAGGCATATCGGATCCGATGAACGTGGCGTAGGTCATGTCCCCGACGCCGGGGTGGGTTTCACAACAAACGATAGCTTACTCTCGTATTGGGAGCTTACTCTCACTTACATGTCCACTTTTCTGTATCGGCTGGGACGCTTCGCGTTCGGTCGACCCTGGCTGGTGATCGGCGGCTGGCTGGCGCTGATCGCCGTCGTGGCGGGCCTGCTCGTGGCGAACCCGCCGAAGATCTCCAATGAGATGCGCATCGACGGCACACCTGCGCAGGAGGTCATCGACGACCTGTCGCAGCGCATGCCGGAATCCTCGGGTGGGCAGGGCATCATCGCCTTCGCCGCGCCCGAAGGCCAGCGCATCGACGACGACGCGAACCGTGGCGCGCTGCTACGAGCGGTCGATTCGGTATCGCAGTCCGAGCACGTGCTCGATCCCGGCGCACTGGCGCGGGCCGAGTCGGCGAAGGGTCCCGCCAGCCCCACCCTGGCCGCGTCGGCAGCCATCGCCAAGACCCAGGTCTCGACGCCGGTCGCGGACGGCGCACCGCACCCGCTGGTCGTCGGCGGCCAACCCGTGCCCGGTGTGCTGGTCTCGGCCGACGGCGCGACCGCACTGTTTCAGTTCCAGTTCGACAAGCAGACCGCCGAACTGCCGACCGGGACCGTCGAACACACGGTGGACGCCGCCCGGGACGCAGTGTCTGCCACCGGAATCAGTGTGCTGCCCTCGGCCAGCATGGTCGAGATGCCCGAACTCGTCGGCGCCGGCGAGGCGATCGGTCTGGCCGTCGCCGCCATGGTCCTGATCGTCACGCTCGGCTCACTGGTCGCCGCCGGTCTGCCGCTGGCGACCGCCCTGAGTTCGGTCGCGGTCGGCGTCGGCGGCACCTTCCTGTTCTCGCATCTGGTCAACATGCAGTCGATGACGGCCGTCCTGGCGCTGATGCTGGGTCTGGCCGTGGGTATCGACTACGCGATGTTCATCGTCAACCGGCAGCGTCGACTGATCCTCGACCGCGGACTCAGTGCCTCCGAGGCCGCCGGACGCGCGCTCGGCACTGCCGGCAGCGCCGTGGTTTTCGCGGGGACGACGGTGGTGATCGCCCTGGTCGCACTGACTGTGGTCGGGATCTCGCTGCTGACGCCGATGGCGCTCGCCGCGGCGGGCACGGTGGTCGTCGCGGTGATCGCCTCGCTCACCCTGCTGCCAGCGCTGCTCGGTCTGGTCGGCGAGCGGATCTGCTCGCAGAAAACCCGCAACGACCAGTCCGACACCGGCAAGAACACCAATCACCGTTTCGCCACGGCATGGGTCGGGGCGGTTCTGCGTCACCGCGTGCCGGTCGCCATCGGCGGTGTGGTGGTCACCGCACTGCTGGCGCTGCCCGCCCTGAATATGTCGATGGGTCTGCCGGCGGGTGCCAGCTACAACGAGGGCACACCGCAACGCGAAAGCTACGATCTGGTCGCCACACACTACGGCGACGGCTACAACGGCCCGCTGGTCGTGGTCGCCGAGCCGACAGCGGGCAATACCAGACTGGCCACCGCCGACCTCGTCGACACCAGCACCGATCTGCAACGACTGCCCGGCGTCGAATCGGTCAGCCTGCAAAAGGTCAGTGACAACGAAGAGTTCGCCCTGTTCTCGGTCGTCCCCACCGGCGGGCCCACCGACGACGCGACCGCCCAACTGGTGCGTGACATCCGGGCGCACACCGGTCCGCTGGCCGAGCTGCACGATGTCGACCTCGGCGTCACCGGCATCACCGCGATGGGCGTCGACACCACCGATCGGCTCGCCGAAGCCATCCCGCTCTACATCGCCGTCGTGATCGGTCTGTCGTTGCTGGTGCTGCTGGTGGTGTTCCGCTCTATCGCCGTCCCGGTGAAGGCCACGGTCGGGTTCCTGCTGAGCGTGCTGGCCACCTTCGGCGCCACCACCGCACTATTCCAGTGGGGCTGGTTCCAGCAGTTGTTCGGCCTGAGCGCGACCGGACCGATCCTCAGCCTGCTGCCGATCATGGTCGTTGGTGTCCTGTACGGGCTGGCAATGGATTACCAGATGTTCCTGGTCTCGTCGATGAAGGAGGCGTACGTGCACGGGCACCGCGGCGATGACGCGGTCATCCACGGCTTCACCCAGGCCAGTCGGGTCGTCGTCGCGGCGGCCGTGATCATGATGGCGGTGTTCGCCGGGTTCGTCTTCAACGCCGACCCGATGATCAAGCAGATCGGTTTCGCGCTGGCGTTCGGTGTCCTGATCGACGCGTTCGTGGTGCGGATGACCGTGGTGCCCGCGGTGATGTCGATGCTCGGCGACCGCGCGTGGTGGCTGCCCGAGCGGTTGGCGCGGCTGCTGCCGGACCTCGACATCGAGGGTGATCAACTGAACCGGCAACTGACGCCCGCCTAACCTCGGCGAGCAGACACAAACCTGCCCAAATCCGGTCGGAAATAGGCAGGTTTGCGTCTGCTCGGCCTAAGAAATCTTGGCGCGCGGCGGCGAGTAGTTCGGCTTGCCCAGGCCCAGCACGTGTTGGGCGATCATATTGCGGAACACTTCGAGCGTGCCGCCGTAGATGCCGACGAGCGGCGCGAACCGGTACACGTACTCGCTGCGGTCGTCGGCGCCGCCGTCGGCGCCGACCGGCAGCGTCGACACCGAACCCGCGATGTCCATCAGGTCGGGGGCGATATCCCGCATGGTCTGCGCGAGCGCGACTCGGCCGAAGATGCTCGGGCTGGACAGTGCCGCCTCCATCCGAGCCACACTGCGGCCCAACCGGTATGCGACAGCGCCCTCGTCGACCGCACGCCGCCCGCGCTCATCCGGCGTCCCGGCCAGTGCGGCGACCTTGTCGGCCGCTTCGGCCATGAACCCGGCCTGATGCATCATGATCGCCACATCGGCCAGCCCATCGTCGGCGGCCGCGACCGCGCCGTGCTCGGCGTCGAGCGGTTCGCGCACCACCGTCCAGCCGCCGTTGACGTCGCCGAGCCGGTAGCGGTCGTCGACCCGCACGTCGCTGTAGTACACGATGTTGGTGCGGTCCCCGTCGACGGTCCGGATGCCCTGGATCTCGATGCCCGCAAGATCCAACGGAACCAGGAACATGGTGAGGCTCTTGTGTTTCGGCGCGTCCGGATCGGTATTGGTGATCAGGAAGACGTACTGGCAGTTGTGCGCGCCGGTGGTGAACATCTTGGACCCGTTGATAATCCAGCTCGCCCCATCCGCTTCCCGCACCGCGCGGGTCTTGCAGGTCGCCACGTCCGAGCCGCCCTCGGGTTCGGTGTAGCCCAGGCACAACCGGACGGTGCCGTCGAATACGCCGCGCAGCACGTCGTCGCGGATCTCCGGAGCGGCGAACTTGGCCACCGAGCGCGCCACCATCGCCGTGGTGCCCCAGGTCACCCACGGCACCTCGGCCCGGCGTTTCTCCAACTCCCAGATCCGCCTGCGCACCCGGCTGAATCCGCCCTCGGCCTCCGACCGCCACTCCTTCTCCAGATAGCCGGCAGCGCCGAGCGCACGGTGCACGCCCTCGTCGAAGTTGTCGCCGGTCTCGCGGTCACGCCGAATGACATCCTCGGTGACGATGCGGCCGAGGAACTCCCGCACCTCGGTGCGGAACGCCTCGTCCTCCTCGGACAGCTGCACCTGTGAGAAATCCATTCCGTCCTACACCTCCACGCTCTCACGAGCCGCGACGATCTGAGCAAGACGAACCGCGGACGCGCCGGGGTCACCGCCGGCCAGCGCCCAGCCGCGGGCCCGCACCAGATAGGCGGTGGCGGCGGCCTCGGCCGACACCCCGAGCCCACCCTGGACGTGCACGGCCGTGGTCGCGGCCTTGGCGGCTTCCTCGGCCATGAACACGAAGGCCGACGGCGCCAGTTCGGGCCGTTCCGCGGGCTCGTTGTCGAGGAACCAGGCGGCACGACGAGCCAGGCCACGCCCACCCTGCACGGTGATCGCGATATTGGCCAGGGGATGCGAGATCCCCTGCAGCGTCGAGATCGGCACGCCGAGGGTGTAGCGCGTCTTGGCGAATTCGGCGGCGATGGTCATGGTCTCCTCGATCATCCCGACCAAGGCCGATGCGGTCAGCAGTCGCCATTCATCCAGCGCCCGTTGATATTCCGTGAGGGCCTGGGCTCCGCTGGCCAGCACCTCCCGACTGTCGGCGGTATCCGGGTCGACCCAGGCCATCGGCAGCTTACCGATGTTGTCGACGCGGGCCGGCCGGGTGGAAAAACCGATACGCACCACATCGGATCCGTCCCGCACGACGATGTGGTCGGCGATCGATCCGATCGGGATCAGCCGCGGCCCGGCCTGCGCGACTTCGTGTGCGTCCAGCCCCACCAGCCGCGTGCCCTGCACGATCTCCGCGGCGTCCAGGGCACCCAGCCGCTGCAGCAGCCGCGCGGCCACCACATGGTCGATCCACGGCACCGGCGCCAGCGACCGACCGACCTCCTCGGCCACCAGGGTCAGGTCGACCAGGGTCGCGCCGTCGCCGCCGACGGACTCCGGCAGCGCCATGGTGGTGGCGCCCATGGCGCACAACCGTTCCCACAGACTCTTGTCGAAGCCCGCCGGCTCGGCGGCCCGCACGGTCTCGATATCGCAGTGGGACTTGAAGAACTGCCGGTACGCGGACTGCAGGTCGACGTGGTCCTCGGTCAGGCTGTAGTCCAGCCTGCGCAGCTCGTAACGATCCATCTACTGCCCCTCTTCCCGGCTCGCGCCGAAGAAGAACTCCGCGGCGTTGTCGTAGAGATAGTTGTCCAGCACATCGGCCGGGAGATCCAGCGCGAGCGCCTCCGGTATCACGCGTCGCATCCGCAGAACCGGGAAGTCCGACGCGAAGATGATCTTGTCCTTCCCGCGGGTCCGCATGAAATGCAGCAGCGTCTCGGGCAGCCGCTTGGGCGACCACGCCGATGTCATCAGCCGCAGATTCCGGTACTTCATGAGCATCCGGATCGCGATGTCCCACCATGGATCCGCGCCGTGGATCATGCACAGCTTCAGCTCGGGGAAGCGCACACACACCCGGTCGAGATGTATGGGATTCTGCACCTCGCCCGGGATCGGTGGTCCGGGCAGGCCGGTGTTGACGCACAGCGGCAGTTCGAGTTCGGCGCACTTGGTGTAGAGCGGGTAGTACACGGCATCACTCGGCGGGTACTGACCGTCGGCCCAGAAACTGGGTCCCACAACCGCGTACGCGACCGGGAGATCACCGGCCACGGAGGCCAGTTCACGCAGCGACGGAATCGGACGCAGCAGGTTCACCCCACCGATCGCCAGCCCGAACCGGTCAGGCCTGGCCTCGACGAACTTTCGCGCGGTCACCGATGGTTTGGCCAGCGAGTCCATCAGGATCGCCTTGTGCACACCGTGCTCATCCATCTCGTCGAGCAGCTCGGACAGATCGATCGGGTCGTACATCGACTTCGGACCCTTGAAGTAGTCGTCACGAACCTTCGTCATGAAGTCCGGCTGACTGGCGGTCTCGCCGAAGTGCACGTTCGCCAGACAGTCGATCACCTTGTGTGTCATACCCGCACCTCTCCCACCACGACATTCCTGGCCCAGCGGTAATCGGCCTTACCGTTGCCGAGCCTGCGTATCTCCTCGACGAACAGCACATCCTTGGGAAGTTTGAACCGCGCCAACCGGGTAGCGCAGTGGTCCTGCAGAACATCGCCGGCCACCGCGGCGCGCAGCGCCACGATCGCCACGACCTCTTGGCCCCACCGCTCGCTGGGCCGGCCGACGGCCAACGCGTCGACCACGGCCGGATGGGTCCGCAGGACTTCCTCGATCTCCTCGACGAACACCTTCTCGCCGCCGGTGTTGACCACCAGGGCATCCCGGCCGTACAGGCGCAGGGTGCCGTCGGCCGCCAACGCCGCCCGGTCACCGGAGACGACCACCCGCAGGCCGTCCACTTCGGGGAAGGTCTTGGCGGTGGCTGCGGCGTCGTTGAAATAGCCGAGCGGGATCCGGCCGGCCCTGGCCACCCAGCCCACCTCCTGGTCGCCGGGATGCAGGAAGCGGGAATAGTCGTCGGCGAGCACCAGTCCACCGGCCCGCAGTTGGAAGGTCTCCGCGGTCGGGGTTTCACGC
>NZ_JBSFPX010000245.1:0-9264 GCF_053588415.1 Mycobacterium sp. NPDC003449 | reverse complement strand
TATCTGGCGGGTAGTAAGTGGCCGCAGGGTGATGAGGACGGGCTGTGGCGTATCGCCGAGCATTGGCATGAGTCGGCGTCGGAGATGTCGGATCTGATTCCGGATCTGGATCGGGTGCGCAACGAGACGATGTCGGTGATCACCGGGCAGACCGCCGATACCGCCGCACAGGAGTTCGCCAAACTCTTCGACGGCGAGTACTCGGTGGACAAGCTGGTCGAGGCAATGTCGGCGTTGGGTGAGACCGCGCGTCAGGCCGGCACCCAGGTCGAGGCGTCCAAGATCGAGATCCTGGTCGGGTTGGCACTGGCCGCCGCGGAGATCCTTTACGCGATCGCGATGGCACCGTGGACGTTCGGGGCCTCGATGGCGTGGATTCCACCGATCGAGGCCCTCACCATGGCCGCGATCCGGGCACTGTTCAACCAATTGCTGCGGGCGTTGGTCCGTCAGGCGGTCGAGGCGTTGACCAAGACCACCGTGTCGCGGTTGCTGCGCGAGGTCGCCCAGCAAAGCGCAGAGGAGGTCGCCGAGGAGCTGATCGTCAACCTGGCGATCCAGCAGTACCAGGTGGACCAGGGCCACAAGGACAACATCGACTGGGACGACGTCGGTACCGCGGCCAAAGGCGCGGCCGCCGGTGGCGCCGCCGCGGGATTGATTCACGGTCCCACGTTCGGGGCGTTGGGCGGTAAACACGGCGAGGGCGGCATCGGGAACGCCTTGGCAGGTTTCGGGGCCGCCTACACCGCCGAGGTCGGCGCCGGGGTGGTCGGGGCGATGGCCGTGGGCGGCAACCTCGACGCGGGCGAGATCTTCGCAGGAGGCGCCCTGGGAGGGATCGCCGGCGGGATCGACAGTTCACACGGCGGCGGCCACGACTCCCCCAACGGCACACCGGGCGGCCTGGGCGGCGACAGCCACGCATTCGACCCCGACACCAAGAACTTCGACGCCAAAGACCCCGACGGCGAGAGTTCCGGCGGCAAGTCAGACGAAAACCGTGCGAACGGACCGGACGGGGACACGAACGACCCACCTCCGCCCTCCGAAGAACACCAGTCCAATGGATCACCCGACGTGCCCAAGAGTTTGCTGTCGCAGGACACTGACAACTCGAATACGGCGGCCACGGGGGCGCCGCAGCCGCAGAATCAGGGCGGCCAGAACGGTTCTCAGCACTCACCAACCGGCGACCAGTCTAATAATGGCGTCAGCCAGAGCGATTCGGGAGCCGAGCAGAACAACCAGAACAGTTCCAAACAATCACCAGGCGGTGGACAATCCAATAGTGCCGGAGGCCAGACCGACCCGGGTGACGGACAGAACAACCATAACAACTCGCAACAGTCACCAGGCGGTGGACACTCGAATAATAGTGCAGACCAAAGCGACTCGAGTACCGGACAGAACGGCCAGAACAGTCAGAACAGCTCGCAACACTCACCAACCAGCGACCAATCGAACAACGGCGCCAGCCAAACCGACCC
This sequence comes from Mycobacterium sp. NPDC003449, assembly GCF_053588415.1. Lineage (NCBI taxonomy): Bacteria > Bacillati > Actinomycetota > Actinomycetes > Mycobacteriales > Mycobacteriaceae > Mycobacterium > Mycobacterium sp. NPDC003449. Next base: position 7,774 of record NZ_JBSFPX010000245.1, on the reverse strand, counting down.
AGGTGACGGACAGAACAGCCAGAGCGGATCACAACACGCTTCCGGCGGCGGTAACGGTGACCACGGCGGTTCACCGCAGACCACCGGCGATGGAAACACCAATCAAACTGTAAATCAGCATGATTCAGTTGACGGCCAGTCGGCACAGCAGCAGAGCTCCAGCGGCCAGCCTGCCCCGCAGGAGATTTCCGGCAATAACGAGTCACACACCGGCGAACACCACCCCGACGGATCAGAGACCAATTCGTCATCGACACACCACGACTCACAGTCAAATCACACTTCCGACCACGGGCCGGAGCCAACACCGCATCAGACGACCACAACAACAGACACCCCACCGGCACACACCGATACGCCGCCACCCGTCTCGCAGTCACCCGCCAGCAGCCCGACCGAGTCCCCGACAACCGATCACGAGTCAGCGACCCAACCGGCACCACCACCGAACCAAGCGCCGCCCGCCGATCCACAAGTCCACGATGGGGAACCAACATCGGATGGACCACACCAGTTAGACCGACCACCAAGCGACCAGCCCTCACACGTCGGCACATCGCCGTCCGATACCAACGACAATTCCACGGGCCAGCCGCCCTCGTCCCCGACGGAGCCCAGTGCCGGAAACCCGGCGCTGCCCGCCAACACCTCGACCACGCCGCCGCCTGCCACCGCGAGCCCCAGCACCGTAGCTACCCCGCCGCCCACGCCGGCGAACACCCCGGCCACCGGGCCCACCTCGGGCGCCGGGACTCAGCCCGCGACGACACCATCCCCGTCCAATCCATCGTCGTCACCTACAGCGCCAACCAACTCGCCCACCGCACCCAGCACACAGACCGGCCCGACCACGACACCGCCGTCGAACACCGCTGCCGGGCCCGTCCATCCCGGCGCACCCGCCAAGCCGGCATCGGCCGGCCTCAGCACGTCATCGAATTCGACTCCGACAGCCGTGTCCAACATCGCGAGCACCACCGCCGCAGCACCGGCGTCCCGCTCGACAACGCAGGATCAATCCGAGGTCGTCGTGGGGATGGTCTCACCGCCACCGCCACCGCCAACCGGCACGTCGCCCAAGCCGCGGCCCAAAGTCACCAGCGGCGGACCGCCGCCCAGACAACGGCGACCGCAGCGTGATTCGCACACTGACGTCGCCAGCGACGAAACATGGCGACACGACCCCGCCACCACAGCCGACTGGTTCGAGCCACGGAATCCAGTACCACTCAACGATATCGACAACCATCGCGACGAGACGTTCGTGCAGACCGTGGACACCGAGGTCGCCAACGTGCTCACCGACAGCACGCCGACCCGCATGCCCGCGCCGCACACCAACTTGATCAGGTATGACCTGCGGCGCATCGAGGTGGCGCCGAACAAGTTCGTGCAGGAATACACGGTCAGGCTGAGCGTCACGTCGGACAACGACCCCGCCATCGGACCCGACACCGTGACCGATATCCAGGCCAAGGTGAAGGCCGGCGTCGACAGCCTGCTCAACAACGGCAACCGCCTGCCCAGCGGAGACGAGTTCCGCGTCAACGTCGAGTTCACCGACACCGGGCCCCACGCCGAGGTCAAAGTCGGCAACTTCGCGGAGAACACGCAGACCACATGGCGGCCCGACGCCACCGAGAACGTCCTCGCCCACGAAATCCTGCACTACCTCGGCGTACCCGACGAAGGCCGGGACTCGAGGATCGCGCTTCGTCGGCACGCCCAGAACTCCGGGGTGCACGGCAGCGACGGCGGCATGATGGGGCCAGACATTCTGGGCCATGATCCGCGCCTGCGCCCGCGGCACCTATGGACGGTGGAACGCACCGCCAACAGCCAGATCCCGGTGCTCACATTCCTACTCACCACGGCCGACAATGCGCGAGCACCTTTGCCGCCCAAAGTGTTCAACGTGGACGATCAGCCGAACGAGACCTCCCGCGCACCCAAGCGCGGCCGATCGAGTCCAAGCCCCGAACCGAACTCGCCCTCCACCGCTCCGCCGAAGCGGCCGAGAGTCGACAACCAGGACCACTCCGAGCGGTCCGGCGATGACGACGTGTCGGACATCGACATGGACGCGGACACGCGGCTGGAAACCGTTGAGGAAGACGCCCGGCAACGCGATGTTGACCCCCATCCGCAGGGTGCCCCGCACTCCGACGCCGAGCCGGAATCGGACAACGAAGACGAATTCTTCGACGCGCCAACAGGATTGGAGGTCGACGAGCAGGATAGCCCCGCCACGCCACCCGCCGTCGAGCCGGAATCCGACAGCGAAGACGAATTCTTCGACGCACTAACCGGATTGGAGGGCAACGAGCAGGCGCCATCCACCACCGAACAGACACCACCCACACAAACCCCACCCACCACCGAACAGACACCACCCACCAATCCGCAACTGCCGGCGCGATCGGGGCCGGACCTGGTGCTCGGGGGCATGGACGTGGTCGAGCGCTTCGATTCGGGCAACGAAAGCCTGGACCAGGTCCGAAGATTGGTGACCGAACACGGCGGGCAGAAGACCTGGGACGACAACCGTGAGCGTCTGACCGCGTTGTTCTCCGACGACGGGCTCAAGCCGAAGGTGCCCGGTATGTTGCGGGGCGGCAAGCCGGTCAGTCAGGTGGTCGAACTGGGGTTCGGACGAACCCTGAGCCTCGACCTTCGGCTGGACGGGTCCCCGGACGCATCCTCGTTGCGATTCAAGGAGAACGTCGGGGAGTACGAGTTCGAGCACAGCTCCGATCCGAGCAGCGTCATCGGGTCGTTCGACGAGGGCCGCCGCACCTACGTCGCGGGTGCGCAGGCCGGCCTCACCCACCCCAACGCAAGCCACACCATGGGCCTGTTCGGAGTGCGCGAGCATCAGTGGTCGGATTCCACGCAGCGCACCGACCGACAGATCAGCGGCGGCCAGACGACCGAACCAGGCACGCGTTTCGAGGGCGACATCCGGGCCGTGGTCGCGTATCGGCTGAGCGGCCCCGTGAACCTCGGGACCGGTTCCGGCAGGAATGGCAGTCTCCCGCCGGTGTCGTTCCACACCGAAGTGACGGTTCCCACGCGGGCCGTCACCGACGGGGCCGGCCCCGCCGCGGCATCCGATGGGCCTCCGCGGGTGACGAACTCCCGCGCACTGACCGGATCCGACGTGGTGACCAATCTGCAATTGCTTCCGGACGCCGTGGGACCCCATCGCGGACCTCAGTCCACCACGGAATTCGTTACGAGCCCGCCGATGCGCACCGCATTCGAATCGGCCTACGGCAAGCGGGGCGACCGGGCGATGAACGAGGTCGACGACTGGATGAGCGTCGAACTGCTGCAGGCCAACCTGCACGGAATGACCAACAAGCAACCGCTGGTGCGCCATCTCGAGGGCATTCCCGGTGGCCGGGTGGAGGTGCACGCATTCGTCGAATCGCTCGGCACTCCCCCGAATACCACGCCGGCATTCGGTGAGCAGACCTCGAACTCTGAGAACCCACGAATGCGCGCCACCGGGGAGACCAGCAAGACCGAATTCCACTACGGCACCGAGACCGATTCGGCCACGACGCGGCAAGATCAAATCACCTACACCGCCCAGCTTCCGCTGCCCGGACGTACTCGCGGGCAGGGCGGTCCGCCCACCGGAGAAGTGGTGGGAGGTTTGGACGGCGGACTGAACGTGGGCCGCAGCACCAATGAGGTGACCGGCTCGCAGTTCCGCAATCGCAGCACGCTGAAGAACCCGGTGGCCGGTCAGTCGTGGAATGGGCAGGTCCGGTTGCGGTTCGTCATGCATGGCCCCGGCTCGGTCTCACCCACGCAGCCCAACGGTGCCTTCAAGGGCGCGGTACACGAGACGCGGGCCGAGTTCGACGCTCTGATCGAGAAGTCCGAGACCACCCCGACGACCGATTACCGCGACACACAGGTGCATGCGCCACCCGCGCGCATCTGGGGCCGGAGTGGACCATCCGCTGAACACAATTCCTCGACACGCCGGTCACGGTGGAAGTTGGGCTCGACAAGCCGCCCGGTGGCCACACCGGGCGACGGGGCCGCGCCCACGCCGCGCGAGCGGGGGGAGCGCGAGCCGCTGGCCGGGCTGGGCAGCATGGATCGAGTCACCAACCTCGATCTCAGCGGATTCCACGGACTGGTCGACTCGATGGGACACCGAGCATTCGGCCGCAAGTGGAACGAGGTGCGCCCGACCGTCACGGCCGCCGCTCACCTCAATCGCATCCGTGCCGGACTGCCGGGCATGACTCAGCACAGCCCGCTCACCAGTACCGAACTGGCCGGACCGGGGTCGTCGAGCACGTTGGCGCTCACCGCCGACATCGAGAACCTGACCTACCGCCGCACCATCGACAAGGTCTTGTCCTCGCCCAGCATGGAGAGCACCGAGGGGTCGACCACCACGACGGTCAGCACCAAGCAGATCGCGGGGCAGGCCGCGTTGGGTGGACGCGGTGGCGACGTGGCAGGGGCACCCGTGCTCGGCGAAGCCATCGCCGGGGCCAATCAGACCACCCGTGAGGGCAACCGGGTCCGCGAACAGCAGCGCACGGTGGTGCAGACCAAGTTCGAACAACCCATGGCGATCTTCGACGGCTGGGTTCGCATCGACGGTACGATGACCGGTCCCAAGGCCACCGTGCACGAATCGGGTCTGTTCCCCGTCGAGATCGCGATTCCACTCACTGAACTGCAGGGATCGCGCACCCACGATGCGGTGCTGCCGCCCACCTTCGACAGGTCCAACCCCGCCGGATTCGTCGAAGCACCCCCGGCGGTACCCGAATCTACTCCGGCCGCAACGACTTCCACGCTGACTCAACCCACACCCCATTCGGACGCCGACGTCGCAGCACGTAGGCAGCAGATCTCCGGCACTGCCTTCACCAACAAGCCCGGTTCATCGAAGGGCCCGTGGTGGTCCACGTCGCAGGCCAGGACCACCTCGGCGCCTCCGCCGCGCACGTCGAACGACCCACCGCTGGATGACATCGCCGATCGGGCACCCGAGGCGAATCCGGCCGACGGCGGGTGGCCCCGGAGGGCTCCGGAGGCTACGCCGCTGACGTGGACACCCCCGACGCCGACGACTGAACCCCCCGCGCCCCCGGCGCATGCCCTGCAGGAATCCTGGCATCCCACGGACATGCTGGTCGGGCTGGACCCCGCGAGCGGATTGGCGGAGGCGATTCGGGCCGACCTCGGCCCCGCCCTCGGCAAGGATGTCGACAAGGCCATGCAGGGGGTGACCCAACAGTTCGGCCCGCAGGTGTTGCAGGCCCGCCTGGTCCACCAGTCGGGCCAGCAGTGGAGCCACGACATCGCGGTGACCGGTGGCAAGATCACGGTCAAGGTCAAGGCAATTCGAGAAGCCGGCGCCGAATACGTAGGCCAGTCAGCGAAATTCGAGACCGACCTCTCCATCGAGTCGCAGTCGTCGACCGCCCGTTTGCAGGATGATCTGACCCGCCACGTCGAGGGCGGGCGCCTCGTCGTACCGTTCCCGCACGGCTCGGCGTCGGCTCAGGTCACCCACAGCGGTTCGATACTGCCCAAGTCCGCACCCGCCGCCAGCGGTGATCTCACGACCCCGCGCGCCGAGACCACGGTCACCGACACCGACCACCGGGTTCCGACACGCGTGCGGACCACCGAGGCGAACGACCTCTTCCGGCAACCCATCCGATTCGAGATCAGCTACGAAAAGCACAAGGGTGCCCGGTTGCTGTCGAAAGTGCCTGAGAACGCCGCCGACGTGCGTCTGGCCGGTGTGTTCTCCTACCCGCACACGGCACCTGCCGACAACAGTCAGGCCGGGCGCGAGCCCAGTGCACCCGCGGACGGTCCAGGCATCCGACTCGAACCCGATCATGTCGTCACCGAGGTGCGGCCGCCGGCACCGCAACAATCAGAGCCCCAACAGGCGGCGCCGGCCGCGACCCGCACGCCCACCGAGGACGCGGTGGCGGCACATGTCCTCGATTCGATGACCGAGCCGGGCCGGGAGGTGTTCGGCGACGATTGGCCGGCCGTGCGGGCCGAACTGGCCCAACACGTCGGCACCCGCGCGCTGCACGGCGGACTTGGCGATTACAGCCGTAATGGCGAGAAGACCGTCGAGCTGGATTCGGTCAGAGGCGGCAAGGTCGTGTTGAGTGCGCGAGTGGACGACCTGACTGCCCCGGCGCCAGGGACGGCCAGGGATGCCGAGTTCTACACCGGCGGCCAGACGATTCAGACCACCACCGACACCAACACCAAGATCGACAACTGGGCGGTGACCCTCCAGGCTCAGGGCACCGTGTTGCCCGTCGACGTCGGAGTGAACGCCTCCCTGCTCGGCCGCGTCGACATCAACCGGGCAGCCGACAGCAGCAATACCCGGACCAAGAACTCGGCCACCGGCGAGCTGTTCCGGAAGAAAGCGGCGGCGAACATCCAAGCCGGCACGGCTACGGTGCGCGCCCAGATGAGCTGTCCTGCCGGGCTTTTCGGCCACGGAAGCCGACGTGAGAGCGACGGCGCAGCCAAGATCGATTTCCGGGCCCGGCAGTCAAGTCCGGATGCCGAGCAGCAGCGCTACGAACCGCGGCCGGAAACTCACGATGGGGGCCAACGCGGGCTGCCGCAAGGTGCGATAGTCCGCAAGGTCGTCGACGGCGACCAGTTCCGACACCGGACGCAGGACAACCTCGAGGCGGTGAGCGGAATCGTGGCGTCGCGACTGCGGGATCAGCTCCCCCCGGCACTCAGCGACGTCACGTTGCAGCGGCACCTGCCGGCGATGACGCGCGGTGAGGAAGTCGAACTGTTCCGGGACGGCTCGCTGCGGGTCACCGGCCACGCCGACCTGACCGCGCTGAACAATACCGGCGCCGAGAGCAACGGCGGGATGAGGAACCTCCTCAACGAGGTCAATCAGGGCTACTCCCATCAGGATTCGTCCGCGTGGGAGACGGGTCCCCGGTTCATGGCGGGCCCCCACGGCAACCTCGGCGATGTCTTGCGCGGGAACATCATGTTCGGTGGAGGCGCGTTGGGCCGTAGCCGTCACGGCGCCTCCCACGGGCAGAACGCCAAGGTGTCCGCCAATGCGAAGTTCGCCGGCTCCCATGGCGTCTTCGACGGCGCCGCGACGATCGTGCTGACCGTCCACGACGGCGACTCCTCGCACCCGCTGGCCGGGGTGGACGTGCATGGACCGATGCTGATCCCCACCTCCAGACTCGACCAGGCCGAGACGCCGCCCGCGCCGGCGGACCTTCACACGCCCCCGCCGCAGCCGAACGTCACCCCTCCCCCGCCCCCGCCAAGTGAGCTGCCCGTGGTCAGCACCGGCACGACGGGGGCCCGGTTGTCGACGTCGTCGACTGGACCTGCCGGTCAGCCCGCCGGATCGCCGATCGTCAGGCGCCACCGTCTTCAACGGCTGTTCGGCGGCGGTCGAGGCCCGACCGTCACGCCGGCGAACGGCGCCGACACCGCGGCCGAGGATGTCCGCCCAGCTTCCCCGGGCGCACCGGCGCCGATGATCGAATTGACGGATTTCGGCGCAGGTCTGAGCCTCCAGGGGGCGCTCGATGACAGCTTCGCCCGGTTCGGCGAGCACGATGGCCCGAGGCGACCCGACGCACCGTGACCGCCCGCACGCCGAACACACCTGATGCTCCTATCTTTGTTAAATGTCAAGCGGCGTGGGTGAGCTGGGCGTTTAGCCATTGGCGGTAGTTGTTGGCGAGGGTGTCGTCGCGTTTGA
>NZ_JBSFPX010000244.1:0-9310 GCF_053588415.1 Mycobacterium sp. NPDC003449 | reverse complement strand
GCCCGATGTGGAGGGGGAGCAGTTCGTCACCATCACGGGCGTGATCAACGGGCCGACGGTCAACGAACACGTGGTGTACCAGCGGATGGCGGTCGATGTGAACGACTGGCCGGCCATGGGGGCGCTGCACCCGGTGGTGTATTCGCCCAAGAACCCGGACAAATGGACGTTCGCCCCGCCCGAACCCCCGGTCAGCGAATATCCAGGCGGCTGAACGCCAGGACCGCCGCGGCCGCGAAGACCAGCGCGGCCGCCACCAGAATCGCGGCCCAGGCCGCTGACAGGCCGTTCTGCAGCTGGCCGTCGCCGACCCCGTAGAAGAACGGCGACAGGTAACGGGCCGGCCGCAGCCAATGCACCAATGGGGCCAGGGAACTGATCAGATAACTGACCGCGGCCGCCGCCGACGCCAGCCCGATGGCCAGCCCGCGGCTGCCGGTCACCGCGCCGATCAGCATCGCCAGTGTGCCGAAGACCAGGCCGAGCAGCGTGACACCGACGGTCACCCCGAGCAGTGGGCCCGCCGCGATCGTCAGGTCGAACCGTCGCCCGACCAGCACGCACAGCGCGGTGGCGATCGGCACGGTCACGGCCTGCGCGACCAGCGCCACGAGCTTGCCCACGGCGATGGTGCGGCGACGCAACGGCAGGGCGGCGATCAGGCCGAGCGTGCGGTCCTCGTCCTGACCCGCGATGCACGACGCGCCGTAGCCGATGGTGGCCAGCAGGACGAACAGCGGGACGAAGTTCGCGTAGAGGTTGGCGTTGAGCCAGCCGGGCGGCGATGTGATGGTTCCGGTGGCACCGAACAGCGCCGCGATGGCCGAGCCGTTCTCGGTGAGCGCGTTGAGATTGGTGGCGTCCTTGAACGACGGATAGATGGCCACCACGACCAGCCCGTACACGGTCATGCCGACGGTGTTGCCGATGATCAGCCGGCGCCGCAGCCTCAGGTCGAGCCGGGCGATGTCAACGCTCACCGTCATTGCCCTCGCTGCGGTAGTAGCGCAGGAACAGCTCGTCGAGGTCGGCGGGCCGGGCGGTCAGGTCGACCGGGTCGAAGCGGTCCGCCACCCGCAGCAGTGGTCCGATCGGCCCGGTCACCGAGAGCCGGATGTGGTGGGTTTGACCGGCCAGCACGTCGACCCCGTGCAACTCGCGGAACGGCTCGGGCGCAACGGGTTTGGCGAACCGGAACTCGACGGTCCTTGGGGCGTTCGCGCGCAGGTGTTCGACGGTGTCGGTGACGATGATGCGGCCGTCCTTGATGATGGCCAGCCGGTCGACGAGGCGTTGGACCTCGTCGAGGTCGTGCGAGGAGAGAAAGACCGTGCGTCCGTCGTCGGCCGTTTCCTGCACCAGGCGGGCGAATTCGTCCTGCAGCAGCGGGTCGAGGCCGGAGGTCGGCTCGTCGAGCACCAGGAGTTCGGGCCGGTGGGCGAAGGCCAGCAACAGTCCGATCTTCTGCGCGTTGCCCTTGGACAGGGTGTGGATGGGCCGGTCCAGTTCCATGTCGAATCGTTCGACGAGCCGGTCGCGGTAGCGGTGGTCGGTATGGCCGCGGATCGCCGACAGCCGGTCGAAAATCTGGCGGCCGGTCAGCCGCGGGTAGAGCGCGAGTTCGCCGGGCAGGTAACCGATCCGCTGGTGCACCTGCAGGCTGTTTCGGTACGGGTCGTGACCGCACACGACGGCCCGTCCCGAGGTGGGGCGGTACAACCCGAGCAGCAGGCGGATCGTGGTCGACTTGCCCGCGCCGTTGGGGCCGAGGAACCCGAAGACCTCACCGCGGTCGACGTGCACCGTGACATCGGTGATTCCGCGGCGGCGGCCGAAGCGACGGGTGAGTCGCTCGGTGTGGATCACCGCCGCAGGAGTCACAGGGACCCGTCGTCAGCCGTGCCCGATGCGTAACAGGTCGGCCACGCTGGTCAGCTTGACCCGGGGCCGTCCCAGTGCCTGCCCGGCGGCGCGTTCATGGGAGTCGATCAACTGCCAGTGATCGCCGGTGACCAGTGCGGGCTGATGGTGCAGCAGCCACGCCGCGAGATCGTCGGAGCGGTCGGCGCTGTCCTCGGCCGGCTCGGCGCCACCGAGATCGGCCAGCAGGGTGTCGACGGTGTCCTGGGAGTCCTTCTTGTTGCTGCCGATCACCCCCGAGGGGCCCCGTTTGATCCAGCCCACCACGTATTCGTTTCTGCGCCCGTCGATCCGGCCGTGGGTGTGCGGGATGGTGCCGGACCGCTCGTCGAACGGCAGACCCGGCGTCGGTACACCGCGATACCCGACCGCCCGCACCACCAGCTGCACCGGCAGCTCCTCGCGTTCGCCGGTGTCCTTGGCGGCCACCCTGCCGTCGGCGTCGCGGACGAGTTCGTTGCGGCCCAGCACGATCGACTCCACCCTGCCGTCGCCGCGAAGCTCGATCGGCGAGGTGCAGAACCGGAACACGATGCGGCGTTTGGCTTTCCGATCCGGATCGGGGGTGAGGTAGCCGCGTAACACCTTGATGTTCTGCTTGACGGTCTTGCCTGCCGCTTCCAGGTCCTCGTCGGTGATATCGGCGAAATCGGCCGGGTCGAGGACGACTTCGACGTCGCCGAGGCCTTCCATATCGCCGAGTTCGCGCAGTTCGAGGGTGGTGAACGGGGCCTGAAGCGGTCCGCGGCGCCCGACGACGAGCACCTCCTCGACCCCCCTGGCATCCAGCGAGGCCAGGGCGTGGTCGGCGATGTCGGTGCCGGCCAGCGCCTGCGGATCGCTGACCAGGATCCGGGCCACGTCAAGCGCGACATTGCCGTTGCCGACCACCACCGCCCGGCCCCCGGACAGATTGGGTGCGATCGCGCCGAAATGTGGGTGGGCGTTGTACCAGCCGACGAAGTCGACCGCGGCGACGCTGCCGGGCAGATCCTCGCCGGGGATGCGCAGCGACCGATCGGACTGGGCGCCGATCGCGTAGACGACCGCGTCGTAGCGCTGTGCCAGGTCCGCGGCCTGCACGTGCTCGCCGACGGCGATGTTGCCGAAGAACCGGAACCGCGGATCGGCCGCGGTCTTCTCGAACTGGGCGCTGATCGATTTGATCTTCGGATGGTCGGGGGCCACCCCGGACCGGACCAGCCCCCACGGAGTGGGCAGCATCTCGAGCATGTCGACGCGCACTTCGCGGTCGGCGTCGGGGGAATCGGCAAACTTCAACAGCGATGCGGCGGCAAAGAATCCGGAGGGTCCTGAGCCGACGATCGCCACGTGGTACGGGCGCATATTGGGCATGTAGTGCCTTACTCATCGATCGCTAGATCCGACCACGCGCAAGGGGCTGTCGCGACGCGGTTGGGCTGGGTACAACCCCGATGCTAAACGTGGATCCGCCGCGCTGCCGCCGGTCAGGAAGAACTGCTCTCGATCTCCACAGGTACCCTCAACCTTTGTGGATCCTGACCGTCAAACCGATGTAGCCGCGCTCGACGCCACCCTGACCACGGTGGAGCGGGTGCTCGATGTGGACGGTCTGCGCGGCCGGATCGACAAGCTCGAGCAGGAGGCGTCCGACCCGAACCTGTGGGACGACCAGACCAGGGCCCAGAAGGTGACCAGCGAGCTGTCCCACGCGCAGGGCGAGTTGCGCCGGGTCGAGGAGCTGCGCCAGCGCGTCGACGACCTGCCGGTGCTGTTCGAACTGGCCGCCGAGGAAGGTGGCGAGGAGGGCAGCGATGCCCTCGCCGAGGCCGACACCGAGCTCACCAAGCTGCGCGAGGACATCGAGGCGCTGGAGGTCCGCACCCTGCTGTCCGGCGAGTACGACGAGCGCGAGGCCGTCGTCACCATCCGGTCCGGCGCCGGCGGCGTCGACGCCGCGGACTGGGCCGAGATGCTGATGCGGATGTATGTCCGCTGGGCCGAACAGCACGACTACCCGGTCGAGGTGTTCGACACCTCCTACGCCGAGGAAGCCGGCATCAAGAGCGCGACGTTCGCGGTCCACGCGCCCTACGCCTACGGCACGCTGTCGGTCGAGCAGGGCACGCACCGGTTGGTGCGGATCAGCCCGTTCGACAACCAGAGCCGGCGCCAGACGTCGTTCGCCGACGTCGAGGTGCTTCCGGTGGTGGAGACCACCGACCACATCGAGATCCCCGAGGGCGATGTGCGCGTCGACGTCTACCGGTCCAGTGGACCGGGCGGACAGTCGGTCAACACCACCGACTCCGCGGTCCGGCTCACCCACGTCCCGACCGGGATCGTGGTGACCTGCCAGAACGAGAAGTCTCAGCTGCAGAACAAGGTGTCGGCGATGCGGGTGCTGCAGGCCAAGCTGCTGGAACGCAAGCGGCAGGAGGAGCGCGCCGAGATGGATGCGCTCAAGGGCGACGGCGGCAGCTCGTGGGGCACCCAGATGCGGTCCTACGTGCTGCAGCCGTATCAGATGGTCAAGGATCTGCGCACCGAGTTCGAGGTCGGTAACCCGGCCGCGGTGTTGGACGGCGACCTCGACGGCTTCCTTGAGGCCGGCATCCGGTGGCGCAACAGCAGAGACGACGAGTAGCGATGACGAGTAGCCGATGACGATCAGCGCAGCGGCCGCCGCCTCTACCTACTCGGTCCTGGCCTTTCCGATGGCCCAGCGCTGGCATGACTTCTGGCACGGCGAGATCGGGATCTGGATCCTGACCAAGGGCCTGCGGATCGCGCTGCTGCTGATCGGCGGGCTGCTGGCCGCGCGCTTCATCAACTGGGCGGCGCAGAAGGTCGTGCGCCGTATCGACGTCGAGTATGAGGAAAGCGATCAGCTGGTGCGCTCGGAGAGCGCCAAGCACCGGCAGGCGCTCGCCTCGGTGATCTCCTGGGTCACGGTGGCGGTCCTGTTCGTCATCGTGCTGGTCGAGGTCACCGATCTGCTCGCGGTACCGGTGGCCTCCCTGGTCGCGCCGGCCGCGGTGCTCGGCGCGGCCCTGGGTTTCGGTGCCCAGCGAATCGTGCAGGACCTGCTCGCCGGGTTCTTCATCATCACCGAGAAGCAGTACGGCTTCGGTGACCTGGTCCGGCTGACGCTCGGAGCGAGCAACGACGCCGAGGGCACGGTCGAGGACGTCACCCTGCGGGTGACCAAGCTGCGGTCCAGCGAGGGCGAGATGTACACCGTCCCCAACGGCCAGATCGTCAAATCGCTCAACCTGTCCAAGGACTGGGCACGGTCCGTCATCGACATCCCGGTCCCGGTCACCGCCGACCTCAACCTGGTCAACGACGTGCTCGACGAGGTGGCCGAGAAGGCCGCCGAGGATCCCGAGCTCTCCAAGCTGGTGTTGGACAAACCGCAGCTGATGGGCGTGGAGAGCATCGGGGTGGACACGGTCAACATGCGGATGGTGGCGCGCACCCTGCCCGGCAAGCAGTTCGAGGTGGGGCGGCGGCTGCGGGTGCGGGTGGTGCGTGCGCTGCGCCGTGCGGGTGTCGCGACCTCGTCGGACGCCTCGGTCGCCGCGGCGGGTGACATCGTGCACCCGGCCGCCGCGGCCGAGCTGCAGGCCGCGGAGTTGCAGAAGGCCGCGGACGAGGAGCGCAAGAAGTGAAGCCCGACCTGCAGGCCGTCAGGGACGCGGTGCCGCGGCTGTGGCGCAGCCGGCTGGGCCGGGCCCGCACGTCCACCGTGGTGCTCGTCATCGTGTTCGTGGCGCTGTCGTGGGTTCAGAACACCTATGCGCCGGAGTCGACGCCCGCCGAGACGCCGGGACAGGTGGTGCCGCCCGGATTCGTCCCCGACCCCGGCTACACCTGGGTGCCGCGCACCAATGTGCAGCGGACACCGACGACGACTCCCACCACCACCACGACGACCCCGGAGACCACCACCAGCACTCCGGAGACCACCACGACGACCCCGGAGACGACCGAATCCGGGACCAGCGAGGAGTCGACGAGCCCGGCGACCACGTCCAGCTCCGTCCCGGCGGAACCGCGGGTGATCGATCCGGACGGGCCGGGCCTGTTGCCGCCGATCACCCTGCCACCGCTGCCGGGCGCCGCGCCACAGCCGCCGGCCGAGGAGTCGCAACCCGTGCCCGCACCGGCCGCGCTCGATCCGGCGCGTTAGCGCTGGTCGGCTGGCCTGAACCGACCGACGCGTCCGCACCGCTACACTGGCGTGCCGTGATGATCACCCTCGACCGCGTGACGAAGCACTACAAGTCGTCAGCCCGCCCAGCGCTCGACGATGTCTCGTTGAACATCGACAAGGGTGAGTTCGTCTTCCTGATCGGTCCGTCGGGATCGGGCAAATCCACCTTCATGCGGCTGCTGCTGGCCGCCGAGCATCCGACGACCGGCGACATCCGGGTTTCCAAGTTCCATGTCAACAAGCTGCGCGACCGCCACATCCCGGGCCTGCGGCAGGTCATCGGCTGCGTCTTCCAGGACTTCCTGCTGCTGCAGCAGAAGACCGTGTTCGAGAACGTGGCGTTCGCGCTCGAGGTGATCGGTAAGCGCGGCGATGTGATCAACCGCGTCGTGCCCGACGTTCTGGAGATGGTCGGCCTGTCGGGCAAGGCGAACCGGCTGCCGAGCGAGCTGTCGGGTGGTGAGCAGCAGCGCGTCGCGATCGCCAGGGCCTTCGTCAACCGTCCGCTGGTCCTGATCGCCGACGAGCCCACCGGCAACCTCGACCCGGAGACCAGCAAGGACATCATGGACCTTCTCGAGCGGATCAACCGCACCGGGACCACGGTGGTGATGGCCACCCACGACCATCACATCGTCGACTCCATGCGCCAGCGGGTCGTCGAACTCGAACTCGGCCGGCTGATCCGTGATGAACAGCGCGGCGTCTACGGAATGGATCGCTAAGTGCGCTTCGGCTTTCTTATCAATGAAGTCCTGACGGGGTTTCGCCGCAACGTCACCATGACGGTGGCGATGATCCTGACCACCGCCATCTCCATCGGGCTGTTCGGTGGTGGCCTGCTGGTGGTGCGGCTGGCCGACCAGTCCCGCGACATCTACCTCGACCGGGTCGAGAGCCAGGTGTTTCTGACCGACGACATCTCGGCCAACGACCCCACCTGCGACTCCGATCCGTGCAAGGCCCTCTACCGCCAGATCGACGAACGCGACGACGTGCGCTCGCTGCGGTTCCTCAACCGCGAGCAGGCCTACGACGATGCGATCAAGAAGTTCCCGCAGTACAAGGATGTCGCGGGTAAGGACGCCTTTCCGGCTTCGTTCGTCGTCAAGCTCGACAACCCCGAGCAGCACGAGGAGTTCGACAAGGCGATGGCCGGGCAGCCCGGTGTGCTCAATGTGCTCAATCAGAAGGACCTGATCGACCGGCTGTTCGCGGTGCTCGACGGCTTGTCCAGCGCGGCGTTCGCGGTGGCCCTGGTCCAGGCGATCGGTGCGGTGCTGCTGATCGCCAATATGGTGCAGGTGGCCGCGTATACGCGGCGCACCGAGATCGGCATCATGCGGCTGGTCGGCGCGACCCGCTGGTATACCCAGCTGCCGTTCCTGGTGGAGGCCGTGTTGGCGGCGCTGATCGGTGTCGTCATCGCGATCATCGGGCTGATCGTGGTGCGGGCGGTGTTCCTGGAGAAGGCGCTCGACCAGTTCTATCAAGCGAATCTGATCGCCAGGATCGACTACGCCGACATCCTCTACATCTCGCCTATCCTCTTGTTCGTCGGTGTCGCGATGGCCGGGTTGACCTCCTATGTCACGCTCCGGCTCTACGTACGCAGGTAGTCGAGGGTGTGGTGAGCAAGAAGTCGAACGCCGCGGCCGGCAACGTCGCGAGCAACAACAGGGTGGTGGCCAGCAACCGCAAGGCCCGCCACAACTACACGATCCTCGACACCTTCGAGGCGGGTATCGCGCTGATGGGCACCGAGGTGAAGAGCCTGCGCGACGGGCAGGCGTCGCTGGCCGATGCGTTCGCCACGGTCGACGACGGCGAGATCTGGTTGCGCAATGTGCACATCGCCGAGTACCACCACGGGACCTGGACCAACCACGCGCCGCGGCGCAACCGCAAGCTGCTGCTGCACCGCAGGGAGATCGACAACCTGATCGGCAAGATCCGCGACGGTAATCTCACGCTGGTGCCGCTGTCGATGTATTTCGCGGATGGCAAGGTCAAGGTGGAGTTGGCGCTGGCCCGCGGTAAGCAGGCCCACGACAAACGCCAGGATCTGGCCAAGCGCGACGCCGACCGGGAGATCACCCGCGAGCTGGGCCGCCGCGCCAAGGGCATGGCCTAGCTGTTCCCCCTGCACCGCGAGCGTGCGGGTCTGCTGGTCGACACGCCGTAGATTGCGTACGTCGGCGGTCGCTCGGCGAGCACGACCGACACGAAAATGCCGACGAAATAATGGCTTGGCGTTCACCGTTGACGCTGGCGTACCATTGATTGTCCTGCCGAGAGTCGGCAGGTGTGCGAGGGGCTGAACGGTTTCGACTTCGCGCATCGAATCAAGGGAAGCGTGCCGGTGCAGGCAAGAGACCACCGTAAGCGTCGTTGCAACCAATTAAGCGCCGATTCCAATCAGCGCGACTACGCCCTCGCTGCCTAAGCGACGGCTGGTCTGTCAGACCGGGAGCGCCCTCGGCCCGGACCCTGGCATCAGCTAGAGGGACCCACCCACGGGTTCGGTCGCGGAATCCGTGGGGACATCAAACAGCGACTGGGATCGTCATCCTGACTTGTTCGCGTGATCAGGAGATCCGAGTAGAGGCATAGCGGACTGCGCACGGAGAAGCCTCGAGGACATGCCGTAGGACCCGGGTTCAATTCCCGGCAGCTCCACAAGAAAATGCAGGTCAGGGAACAATCCCTGACCTGCATTCTTGTTACTCCGCCCACGGTGTGAGGTAATGCGGGATTCATTCGGCCTGGATACGGGTTAGATTTAGGCATGTTGTCTCGCCGCATGCCCAGCCCCTCGACGGGCAGTGCGCGGTCAGGTGGTCGCTGGGTCGGGCTTGGCGCTGCTGCACTTCTCATCTCGGGCGTCCCGCTCGCCGCACTGACCGCGCCGCCGGTGGCGTCGGCCGCCGACTGCCACGATGTCGAGGTCGTCTTCGCGCGCGGCACCGACGAACCGGCCGGTATGGGCAAGGTCGGCGATGCCTTCGTCGATTCCCTGCGCAAGCAGGCCGCCGGCCTGGACATCGCCACCTACGCGGTGGATTACAAGGCCAGCAAGCTGCAGCTGCACGGTGGTGACGGCGCCAAAGACGCGATCGACCACATCAAGTCCACGCTGTCCTCGTGCCCGGACACCCAGATCGTGCTCGGCGGCTATTCGCAGGGCGC
>NZ_JBSFPX010000243.1:0-9348 GCF_053588415.1 Mycobacterium sp. NPDC003449 | reverse complement strand
TAGGTGTCCCAGTCGTCGTGGGTGCCGCCCGCGGCCGCAAAGACGTTGCGCAGCAACACCCGCAGACCCTCGGCGTCGACACCGGGGCTCGGGTCGTCGGGTCCGATGATCTCGGCGGTGCCCTCGACGGCGGCCCACTGCCAGCCGGCGCGGGCAACCACGGTGGCGCGGGGATCGGCGCGGAGGTGGCGCAGCTTGAGCGAACCACCGATCGCCACCAGCGCGACGACCGGCTCGGCGGTGCGCGGGTGGGCCATGACGCCCGCGTTCACGACCGAGGACTGGACGCTGCCGTCGCCGCGCAGGGTGCTCAGCACGCACAACCCGTGATCGCGGGACAGCAACTCGGCGAATGCGGAGATCTCGGCCATCTCAGCTCGCCACGTCGAATCCGGCGTTCACCTTGGTCGGCTTGACCCGCACCACCAGCTCACCGGGGACGCCGTTGCGCCGGCCGAACTCCTCGGCACGATCGGCGCCCATGTACCGGCCGCCGATCCGGGTGGCGACCGCGAGCAGCTCGTCGGGGTCTTCGCCGACCGAGGCCACACCCTGGATCTGGACGAAGGAGAACGGTGGCTTGTCGTCGTGCACACACAGCACCACGCGGGGATCGCGCGCGAGCGCCCGCCCCTTGGCAGCGCTCTTGGCGGTGTTGAAGACGATCTCGCCGTCGTCCACCGTGAACCACACCGGCGCGGCCAGCGGCCTGCCGTCCGCGGCCACCCACCCCAGCACCGCGGTGCGGGTGCCCTCGGACAGAAACGCGATCACGTCATCGGACAGCTCGGCCATGGCAGTCACAGGGTGCCGAGATCGGCCGACAGCCAGTGCTCGGGCTTGAGGTAGACCGCGACGTTCTCACCGTGCTCACTGCGGGAGAACTCCAGATAGGGCTCGACCTTCTCCGGGGGCAGGTAACGCTTGACCATCTCGACCAGCAGTTCTTCGGGGGCCGGTTCCATCCGGCTGACGGCGCCGTCGACAGCGACGTAGCGCACCGTGGGCTCCAGCCGCTCGACCATCAACGAAAAGTGGCCGGCCGCCTCGATGAGCCGATGCTTGCGCGAGCCGGGCCCGGTCAGCACCCAGGGTTCGCCGCCGGGGGTGTACTGGTACCAGATCGGCACGGTCAGCGGACCACGCTTGTCACCGGCGTACACCGACAGTGCGGCGATATGAGGCTCGGCCAGGAACTGTTCACGTTCTTCTTTGGAAAGGGCCATGATCGCCAGGTTACGTGGGCCCGGTGACATGCGGCGCAGCCGGCGACAACCCGCAAGTGACCGGACACGATCGATATTCGTCCTACCGCGCGGGCGCGCCCCGTCGTAAGGTCGGGTGCCATGCGCTTTGGACTCTTCATTCCGCAGGGCTGGCGGCTCGATCTCGTAGACATTCCCACACAGCGACATTGGCCGGTGATGCGCGAGCTCGCCGAATACGCCGACGCGGGCGCCTGGGACTCGCTGTGGGTCTATGACCACTTCCACACCGTTCCGGTACCCACCGATGAGGCCACCCACGAGGCGTGGTCGCTGATGGCGGCGTACGCCGCGACAACATCGCGGATCAAGCTGGGCCAGATGTGTACGGCCATGTCCTACCGCAATCCGGTCTATCTGGCGAAGGTCGCCGCGACCGCCGACGTAATCTCCGGCGGCCGGGTACAGATGGGCATCGGTGGCGGTTGGTACGAACACGAGTGGCGGGCCTACGGCTACGGTTTCCCGTCGGCCGGGGCGCGGCTCGGCCGCCTCGACGAGGGCGTGCAGATCATGCGTGACGCCTGGCGCGACGGCCGGGTCAGCTTCGACGGCAGGCACTATCAGGTCGACGACGCCATCGTCGCACCGAAACCGTTACAGGACAACGGTCTTCCGATGTGGATCGCCGGCGGTGGCGAGAAGGTGACGCTGCGCATCGCGGCCAAGTACGCGCAGTACACCAACTTCACCTGCGCCCCCGAGGTGTTCGCCCACAAATCGCAGATCCTGGCCGAGCACTGTAAGGACGTCGGCACCGATTACGATGCGATCGTCCGGTCGGCCAACTTCAACGCCGTCATCGGCGAATCCGAGGCCGATGTCAAGGCGCGGGTGGAACGGATCAGGCAACGACAGACCCGGGTCGCCGATCCGGCCGCGGTCGACGCCATGCTCTCGACCATGAGCGCCCCCGAATCCGCCTCCGGCACACCCGAACAGGTCGTCGAGAAGCTCGAACGGCTCCGCGACCTCGGGTGCGAGTACGCGATCCTCTACTTCCCGGAGGCCGCCTACGACCGGTCCGGTATCGAGCTGTTCGAGCAGAAGGTCATTCCGGCGCTGAGCTAGGACCGACTCGGTCCGCCTTGGCGGGCAGGCCCTGCCTGGCCCTCAGCCGAGCCTCGAGCGCCAGTTGCTGTCGATCGCGTCGGTGCCGACGATCAGGCTGCTCAAGTCCCCACTGACCGTGGGCCGTTGGGCATGTTGAAGGATTGCGTCGTGGACGCTGATCAGGTGCGCCCTCATCAGCTTTGCAGCATGTGCACCATTGTGACGGCGTAGCGCCGCGGTGATGTCAACGTGTTCGCTGATGAGACAACGCTGGGAGGCGGGAACCTCGAACTTTGCCAGCGCTAGACACGTCAACGCTGTCAGCTCCTCCAGATATTTGACACAGAAGGGATTGCCCCCGATCTGGGCCAGCGCTAAGTGATAGGTATTCGACAGTTCCACCGCAGCATCGATGTCGCCGGACTCCTTGTAGGTGCTCTGCTGGTCGGTAATGGCGCCGAGGCTGGCCAGATCTTCACCATCGATTCGATCCGCAACCCGCGCTGCCACATCGGTTTCGATAGCGATTCGTGCGTCGCGAACCTGCGCTACCTGCACGTCTGTGGGGCTGGTCACGAACGCGCCCCGCTTG
This sequence comes from Mycobacterium sp. NPDC003449, assembly GCF_053588415.1. Lineage (NCBI taxonomy): Bacteria > Bacillati > Actinomycetota > Actinomycetes > Mycobacteriales > Mycobacteriaceae > Mycobacterium > Mycobacterium sp. NPDC003449. Next base: position 6,438 of record NZ_JBSFPX010000243.1, on the reverse strand, counting down.
GGGTAGTACTCGACGATCCCGTCGGAAGCGAGCCGAAACAGGACTCGGCGCACAACCTCTCGATTGGCGCCGAACAGTTCGCAGAGCTTGACTTCGGCGAGTTTCGTCCCGGGCCCGATTCGATTGCGCAGCACCGATTGACGAATGCGCTGGTAGATTTCCTCGCCCGGTAGCCGCTGTTGGTGAGTGCGGCTGTCGGGACCACCGGATGGTCCCGCAGCTGAAGCTGCGCCGCTTCCGTGGTCTGGCCGAGAATTCAATGAATCGGACATGATCTCCGCTCCATCGTGTTGCGCCTGCGCGGGTCGTGCTCGCGCAACCTCAGCGTGGACATGACGGTCTGCCGTTGAGGCGCCGCTCTGTGGATATCGGTCGTGAACACACAGCCTCAGGGATACCACAACGGCGCGTGTTGTCGACCTCGAGGCACTCAATGAGTATGCAAGACCCCACAGTTTTGTCAATCAAATTACGCCGAATTGTTGACAAGAAATTTGAAGTGTGATGACCTAGCTCACATATTTGAAGGACCCTGGTGGTCGGAACCCCGGTCTCCAGGCACCGAAACAGTCGGCACGGTCAGCCGAAGTCCCATGGACACCAAGCCATTTCATAATTTTTGCGAGAAGAGGATCTGGAGCACCTGATGACGCAGGATCTCAACGAACAGGATGCCGGGAGGGATGTCGAAGCGAGGCAACCTTCGACTCGGTCGTTGGTCTACGTGTGCACGATCTGTGCCCTTGCCTGGATCATGTCGGTGTACGACTTCACGCTTTTCGGCACGCTCCTACCTGCCATCAGCGAAGACTTCGGGTGGACACCGGCAGAAGCCACCACCATCAACACCATCTGTCAGGTCGGTATCTTCCTGGTGTCCTTGATTCCGGGATTCCTGATTGATCGCGTGGGGCGCAAACGTTCGTTGATCATCATGATGGTCGGCGGTGCACTCGTCGCCGGCCTCACCGGTGCCGCCATCGGCGCCGCCAGCCTCATCGTGGTCCGCGCACTGTCGGGGCTCTCGTTGTCCGAAGAAGTGGTCAACGCGGTCTACCTCAGCGAAATGCTGGAGAACGTCAAGCGCCGCGGATTGATCTACAGCCTGGTACAGAGCGGCTGGCCGATCGGCGCGTTGCTCGGTGCAGGCGTCTGCGCACTGACGCTACCGTTGATCGGCTGGCGATGGTCGTTCGCCATTGCGGCCGTCTCGACGGTGGCGATCATTCCGTTCGCCATGCGTTTGCCCGAATCGGCGCACAAGGGGGCGGTCGCACCCGTCGAGGCGACCGGCACCAACCCCGGCTGGAAGAGCAACCTGACCCGAGAATTCCGAGTCTTGTTCGCCCCCGGCCTGCGCAGACACACCCTTGCCACCTGCGGCGCGTGGCTGTTCAACTGGTTCGGAAATCAGGTGTTCACCGTTCTTGGAACCACCGTACTGATTCAAGCGAAGGGCATCCCGCTGGAGCGGAGCCTGATCATCCTGGTGGTGTCCAACATTGCCGCCTTCATCGGATACCTGTGTCACGGCTGGCTGGGCGACCGGGTGGGCCGGCGCAATACCATCATGCGCAGCTGGCTGATCGCATCGGTGCTCAGTGTCGTGCTCCTCGTGGGACCAAACGACGAACTGTTCGTCTTCATCGCCTACTCGCTGTTCCTCTTCTTCCAGCTCGGGCCCTACGCCGCGCTGCTGTTTTACATGGGGGAGTCGTTCCCCGAGCAGGCCCGCGGAAGCGGAGCCAACCTCGCCCACGCCTTGGCCCCGGTCGGCAGCATCTGCGGATCGGGAATCCTCGCCGTCATGCTTGGTTTCGGCGTCGAGATGTCCTGGTCGGCGATCGTCGCAGGATCGATCTTCATCGCGCTCTCGGCCATCTGCATCCGCCTCGGCGTCGACGACTGCAACCTGCGCGCACCCGCGGCGGTGAACGCATGAATCAGTCGCCCGAACACCTCGTCGACCTCGTTGTCGTCGGCGGTGTGGTCGTCAACGCCTCCCATCGGCAGGCCGCCACCGTGGTCGTGGACGGCGGTCGCGTCCAGGCTCTGCTGGCTGCAGACGTGTCCCCGCCGCACGCCCGTCGAACCCTCGATGTGGAGGGCCGCTTTCTCCTTCCCGGTGGTGTCGACCCGCACTGCCACATCGGCGAGATCGTCGGCGCCCACGCCGGACAGGACGACTATCTCAGCGCGACAATCGCTGCGTTGCACGGCGGAACCACTGCCCTCGTCAACTTCGCCATCCCCGAGGCCGGCGACGAGACACCCGTCGACTGTGCGAGGCGGCGCCTGACCGAAGGTGCGACGGCCCGTATTGACCACGCTCTGCACGGCGGCCTGGTCCGATGGGATTCGGAACTGCCCGATCAGATCGTCAAGTTGGCGTCATTGGGGATCCGCACCATCAAGATGTTCACCACCTACCGGGGCGTGCGGATGGTCGAGCCGGACACGATCCTGGAGGTCCTGCGCAGTCTGCATCGGCAAGGAGGGATGGGCTACGTCCACGCTGAAGCCGACCACGTCATCGAAGACGCCTTGGCACTCTGCGCCGACGCCGGCCGAATCGACGCGTCCCATCTTGCCGAGACCCGGCCCGCGATTGCCGAGAATGCGGCTGTCGCGCAGGTGCTGGCAACGGCGCGCCACCTTTCGGCACCGGTGTACTTCGTACACCAATCGACACCACAGGCGATCGCGCAAGTCCGCGCGGCACGACGCGAGGGGCTTCGCGCCTACACCGAGACCTGTCCGCACTATCTGCTCCTCAACGACTCGGTCTACAGCGAGCCCGGTGCCGAAGGGTTTGTCTGCTGCCCGCCGCTGCGCAGCGAGGACCTGCGTCAGGACCTGGTTACCGCGGCAGTGGTCGGCGATGTCGACACGATCGGGTCTGACCACTGTTGTTTCAGTCTCGAACAGAAATCAGCGACACGTCATGACGTCCGACACATGCCCAACGGCCTGCCCGGCGTCGAAACCCGAATCCCGGCCACATTTACCGCGTTGGTCACCCGCGCGGGGGTGTCGTTGGAACGTTTCGTCGCACTCACCTCCACCAACGCCGCCCGGTTGAACGGACTGCACGGCAAGGGGTGGATCGGCCCCGGTGCCGACGCCGATTTCTACAGCGTGGATCCGGCCGCGTCCCGCGTCACCGACGCGGCGGATCTGCACATGGCCACCGACTACACGCCCTACCAAGGAATTTCGCTCCACGGATGGCCGACAGAGGTGATCTCCAATGGCGAGGTGGTGCTCGATCACGACGGTTTCCACGATCCCGGCCCGGTGGGGCGGTTCTTGCCGACACACCCGCTCGACAATGCTCTATTGACCTGAAAATTACGCTCCTCCAGAAAGTTTGACATGAACACCAACATTGGCGCACGCCCCGACGTCGTGCTCGTGACCGGCGCTTCCGGTCTACTCGGCGGCAGTGTGATGCGGCAGCTGCGCAACCGCGGGACCCAGGTCATCGCGACCGACATCCACCCCGGAACCTCGGAGATAGTGGCTTGCGATGCCACCGATCCGCTCGCCATCGACGCTCTCGTGACAGAACACGAAGTCACCGGAATAATCCACTGCGGCGCGATCTCCGGGCCCATGCTCGCCCGCGACCAGCCCCGCACAATCATCGACACCAACATCGTCGGCACCACGAACATTCTTGAGGCAGCACGAGAACACGCTCTACGGCGGGTGGTGTTCTGTTCCTCGATCACCGTCTACGGAAACACCGCCGACGGACCGGTGCCAGAAACCACTCCGACCTCACCGACCAACGTATATGCGGCGACCAAAGTCGCCGGCGAGGCATTGGTCAGTTCGTACGCCCGCCAGCACGGTGTCGACGGGATCGCCCTGCGGATCGGTACCGTCTACGGCCCCGGCCGGCGCACGGCGTGCTACATCCGTACCCTGCTGCAGAACGCTCTCACCGGCTCGGCGACGGTGTTGCCCTTTGGTAGCGACTTCCCCCGGCAGTACCTCTACATCGAGGACGCTACCGAAGCACTTGTGCGCGCTTGGGATATCGAATCGCCGACCAGCCGCACGTTCAACGTGACCGGCAACTCCTACCTCACCATGGCTGAAATCGCGACGGTGGCCTCCGACGTCGTTCCCGGCGTGAATGCCCGCCTGGGCGACGGCCCCGACCCCGACGACCCCGACCGGCAAGGCCCCCTGTGCCCGGAACGCGCGAAACTCGAACTTGGATTCGAGGCGCGGTGGTCGCTGTCCGACGGGATCCGCGCCTATGCGGAATGGTTGCTACGGGAGGCCTCTGACAGTGAGTGACTCCTTCGACTTGACCGGCCGCACCGCCCTCGTCACGGGCGGTAGCCGAGGCATCGGCGCGGCAATCGTCGACATCTTCGCCAAGCACGGCGCGGCGGTCGCGCTGTGCCACGCCGGCGACCATGCGCGCGCCGACGGCGTGACAACCACTTTGCGGTCCGCAGGGCACGAGGTGTGGGCCCGTTCTTGTGACGTATCGTCGGAGAGCGCGGTCGCCGACCTTGCGCGATGGACACAGCAGACAATAGGTCACGTCGACATCGTGGTGAACTGCGCAGGGGTCGGAGGCGGCGATCGACCGTTCGACGACGTAGACCCCGCCGAATGGGATCGAGTCATCGGAATAAATCTTCGCGGCACCTACCTGGTGTCCCATGCGTTCTACGGGCCGATGACTCAGAAGGGTTGGGGGCGAATCATCAATGTCGCTTCTCAACTCGCCTACAAGGGTGCGACCGGGTTGGCACACTACTGCGCCTCCAAGGCTGGTGTCGTCGGATTCACCCGCGCGCTAGGAGTGGAAGGCGCACCCTACGGCGTGCTGGTCAACGCAATTGCCCCGGGACCGGTCGACACCATGCTCTTGCGTGGACACAGCGACGAATGGCTCACCGACAAGCGAGCGTCCCTGCCACTCGGACGAGTCGGCGAGGTGGAAGAAATAGCGCCTACGGCACTGCTGCTCGCTTCCTCAGCGGGCAGCTACTACGTGGGGCAGACATTGTCACCGAACGGAGGAGACGTCTTCCTCTGAGCCTCACTTGATCGAAGGGTTACCGACCCACACTCCTAGCCGCGGGAAAGTCCGTCGCCTGATCCAGGAGTTCGGCAAGATGCAGTGATGCGCTGCCCGGCAGCAGTTGCCGAACCGGCATGTGACAGCTGAATCCATCGGTCAGAACCACGGTGTCCGCGGCGGTGTCCCGCAGCGCGGGGGACAGGGGCTGCTCGGCGACCTGCATGCTGACCTCGTAGTGAGCCGCATCGAAACCGAAGTTGCCTGCCGCGCCGCAGCATCCGGTCGCCTCGCGCACCTCCGGTATGCCGACCGCGTGCAGGGCCCTGCGCTGTACCGCGGTGCCGAACACCGCGTACTCGTGCCAGTGGGCCTGCACGGTCGCCTCGGGCGGCAGCGCGCCGCGCGGACGCCAACCGGCCTCGGTCCGCTCCAGGACGCGCCTTGGCTCGCTGCGGACCAGGGCCCGCGCCACGTTGAAGCCGTTCTCCGGCAGCAGGTTCGCCAGATGGAATCCGGACACCTGGCGCGGGATGCGCCCGAGCTCGCGCCGGAACTCCGACAGGTGGGCAGCGGTCAGCGACCGCAAATCCTCGGCGATCCGGGTCCGGCGGCCACCGTGGCGGGGTCGGTGGCCCGCAGCTCGGTGTGGGTGGCGGTGAGCCGAACGCCATCGACGGTCACCAGGTCAAGCGACACCACGTGGTCACTGGTACGGCCGTAGCGCACCGAATGGTTTCCGCAGGCGTCGTTGACGAACTTCTCGTGGCCAGCCTGTCGCAGTGCCACATGCTCTGGTACCTGGCACTGTGCGCCCGTGACGGCATCACTGCGACCGTCTACCGCGACTATCCGGTGGGCACGATGGCGGAGACCGCCGAGGGCGGTGGCAGTTTCGTCGATGTGACGCTACGGCCCCGGGTGACCATCACCAGCGCGGACCGGGTCGACGACGCCGACACGCTGCATCACGAAGCCCACCGCATGTGCTTCATCGACAATTCGGTCAACTTCCCGGTGAACGCCGAGCCCACCACCAGCGTGGCTCAGTCAGCACGCGGCGACACCTGGTAGAACGCGATCCGCCAGCCGTCCTCGTCGCGTGTGACGAGGACGCTCAGGTTGAGCGGAATCCGGGTGCCGTCCGCTCTGCTGAAGTCGGCGCGCAGATACCCCAGGACCACGTTGTCGGCCGGCCGCCGGGATTCGTCGATCCGGTAGGAGACTGTCAGCCCCATCGGTTGTGAGTCGTAGTAGTCGAAGACGCCCCGCCGTCCGACGCTGTAGGGGTGCAGACCCTGGAAGATGGCGTCCTCGGTGAACAACTCGGCCACCCGCCGCGGTTCGTGTCCGGCGATACCGGCCTGCCACTGATCCAGTACGTCGCGCAG
>NZ_JBSFPX010000242.1:0-9392 GCF_053588415.1 Mycobacterium sp. NPDC003449 | reverse complement strand
GCCCGCTACCGCAAACCCGCCGCGGAGGCCATGGCCGCCCCACGGAGCGTCGCCGCCGTCGTCGCGGCAGGGGTGCTGCTCGGGGCCGCGCTGATCCTGTGGGCGGCGTTGACCCCACCCGCACACTGGGGTTCGATCCCGAGCAACTGGGATTCGGTGTGGCACGCCAACACGGTCCGGTTCATCCTCGACACCGGCCAGGCCTCACCGACCCACATGGGCGAACTGCGCAACGTCGAGACCCACGAAGCGCTGTACTACCCGTCGGCGTTCCATGCCCTGGCCGCCGTGCTGAGTCAACTCACCGGGGCGGCACCGACCACCGCGTACACGCTCAGCGCGGTCGCCGCGGGGGTGTGGCTGTTCCCGGTCAGCGCCGCGGTGCTCACCTGGAAGATCGTCGGCCCGCACACCCGGCCGATGCGCACCGCCGCCGCGGCCGCCACCGCGGCGGCCCTCTCGGCTTCGTTCACCGCGGTGCCCTACGTCGAGTTCGACGTGGCCGCGATGCCCAACCTGGTGGCCTACGGCATCGCGGTGCCCGCGTTCGCGTTGATCGTCTCCACGCCGAGGCACCGCGACCGGGTGCCGCTGGCGGTCCTGGCGCTGATCGGGGTCTTCTCGGTGCACATCACCGGCGGCGTGGTGACGGCGGTCCTGGTGGGCGGGTGGTGGCTGTTCGACGCACTGTGGCGGCCGGTGCGGGGCCGACTGCCCGACTTCCTGGCCCTGGCCGCGGTGGCGGTGCCGACCCTGCTGATCCTGCTTCCCCAGTTCCTCGGGGTGCTGCAGCAGGCCGACATCATCGTCGGGCACGCCTTCGTCAACCACCTGGGCAAGAAATTCTCCCTGTTCGCCGCGGTGTTCCAGCACACCCGGCACCTCAACGACTTCCCGATCCAGTACGCCCTGATCGGGCTGGCCGGGGCCGGCGGGCTCATCCTGCTGGTGAAACGAATCTGGTGGCCACTGGCGGTGTGGTTGCTGTTCATCGCGTCGATCGTGCATTCCGGCGCGCCGTTCGGCGGTCCGCTCGGCGTCCTCACCGGCACGTTCAGCGATCTGTTCTACAGCGACCCGCGCCGGTTGTCGGCCGTCGTCACGCTGCTCTACGCCCCGATGGCCGCGGTCGGACTGCTCGCGCTGGTCGGGCTCGGGGCGGCGCTGGCGCACCGGGCCGGGGCCCGCCCGGTGTGGGTGAGGGCCACCGCCGCCGTCGCGCTCGCGGCCACCACGATCGGCCTGGCCTGGCACTACTTCCCGCGGCACAAGTTTCTGTTCGGCGAGAAGTACGACTCGGTGATGGTCGACCGCAGAGACCTCGAAGCGTTCGCCTACCTGGCCCAGCTGCCCGACGCCCACACCACCACGATCGGCAACGCCAACACCGACGGCACCGCGTGGATGTCCGCGGTCGCCGGCCTGCACCCGCTGTGGACCCACTACGACTACCCGGTGCAACAGGGCCCGGGCTATCACCGGTTCATCTTCTGGGCGTACGCCGACGACGCCGACACCGATCCGCGGGTCGCCGAGGCGGTCAAGGCGCTCAATATTCGCTACGCGATCACCAGCACCCCGGTGGTGCGCGGATTCGCCATGCCCGACGGGCTACTGTCGCTAGACAGGTCACGATCGTGGGAGAAGATCTACGACAACGGTGAGGACCGCATCTACCGCTGGCGCGGTGATCGACAAACGACTGGAAGGCCATGACCATCAATCCCGACGACGACAACATCGAGATCCTGACCAGCGCGGGCTGTGACCCCGACGCCGAACCCGAGGCCGATGGCAAGGCGCTGACCGACCTCGTCGAGCAGCCGGCGAAGGTGATGCGCATCGGCACGATGATCAAGCAGTTGCTGGAGGAGGTGCGGGCGGCTCCGCTCGACGACGCCAGCCGCAACCGGCTGCGCGACATCCACCGCACCAGCATCAGCGAGCTGGAGGACGGCCTCGCGCCCGAACTCCGCGACGAACTGGAGCGGCTGACCCTGCCGTTCACCGAGGACAGCGTGCCCTCGGACGCCGAACTGCGGATCGCCCAGGCCCAGCTGGTCGGCTGGCTGGAGGGGCTGTTTCACGGCATCCAGACCGCGCTGTTCGCGCAGCAGATGGCGGCCCGCGCCCAGCTCGAGCAGATGCGTCAGGGCGCGCTGCCGCCGGGGTTGCAGGGCCCGGGCGGACAACGCGGGCCGTCGCATCCCGGCACCGGTCAGTACCTGTAGGACAGCAGTGCCCAAACCGTTTATCGAGACGCACGACGCGTGGGTGGAGTTCCCCATCTTCGACGCCAAGTCGCGCTCGCTGAAGAAGGCGTTCCTCGGCAAGGCCGGTGGCGCCATCGGCCGCAACGAGTCCAACGTCGTCGTCATCGAGGCGCTGCGCGACATCACCATGTCACTGGAGATGGGTGACCGGGTCGGGTTGGTCGGCCACAACGGCGCGGGGAAGTCGACGCTGCTGCGGCTGCTCTCGGGCATCTACGAACCCACCAGGGGCTCGGCGACCGTGCGCGGCAGGGTCGCGCCGGTGTTCGACCTCGGGGTGGGCATGGACCCGGAGATCTCCGGTTTCGAGAACATCATCATCCGTGGCCTGTTCCTGGGGCAGACCCGCAAGCAGATGCTGGCCAAGGTCGACGAGATCGCCGAGTTCTCCGAGCTCGGCGACTACCTGTCGATGCCGCTGCGCACCTATTCCACGGGTATGCGGGTGCGGTTGGCGATGGGTGTGGTGACCAGTATCGATCCGGAGATCCTGCTGCTTGACGAGGGCCTCGGCGCGGTGGACGCGGACTTCCTCAAGAAGGCCCAGACCCGGCTGCAGGCGCTGGTCGAACGGTCCGGGATCCTGGTGTTCGCGAGCCATTCCAACGAATTCCTGGCCCGGCTGTGCAAGAGCGCGATGTGGATCGACCACGGCAGCATCAAGATGACCGGCGATATCGAGGATGTGGTCCGCGCCTACGAGGGTGACGACGCGGCCCGCACGGTGCGCGAGGTGTTGGAGGAAACGCCGCGTGACAGGCGCTGACGAGCGCGTGTTCGCAGTGGTGGTCACCCACCGGCGCCGCGAACTGCTGGCGACATCGCTCGATGCCGTCGTCACCCAGAACCGCAGGCCCGATCACCTGATCGTCGTCGACAACGACGACGACCCCGCGGTGGCCGAGCTGGTGAGCGGCCAGCCGGTGCCGACGACCTACCTCGGCTCGCGCCGGAACCTTGGCGGCGCAGGCGGTTTCGCGTTGGGGATGCTGCATGCGCTGGCGCTGGGTGCCGACTGGATCTGGCTGGCCGACGATGACGGCCGCCCGGCCGACGCCACGGTGCTCGGCACGCTGCGGGACTGTGCCGAGCAATACAGCCTGGCCGAGGTGTCGCCGATGGTGTGCAACCTCGACGATCCGCAACGGCTGGCGTTCCCGCTGCGCCGCGGCCTGGTGTGGCGCCGGCTGGTCAGCGAACTGCGCACCGAAGCCGGTGGCGACCTGCTACCCGGCATCGCCTCACTGTTCAACGGCGCGCTGTTCCGGGCCGCCGCGGTGGAAACCGTCGGGGTTCCCGATCTGCGGCTGTTCGTCCGGGGCGACGAGGTGGAGCTACACCGTCGCCTGGTGCGCTCCGGACTGCCGTTCGGAACCTGTTTGACCGCAAGCTATCTGCACCCGTGTGGTACCGAAGAGTTCAAACCGATCCTCGGCGGGCGGATGCACACCCAGTACCCCGACGACGAGACGAAGCGGTTCTTCACCTATCGGAACCGCGGCTATCTGTTGTCCCAGCCGGGAATGCGCAAGCTGCTCCCCCAGGAATGGGTCCGGTTCGGCTGGTACTTTCTGGTGTCACGACGCGATCCCGCCGGACTGCGCGAATGGATTCGATTGCGACAGTTGGGTAGACGCGAGAGGTTCGGAAGGAAGGAAACATGACGTTCACCGATGCGGTCGCGAACTCGAAGACCTTCGCCCGGGCCTGGCGCGATCTGGTGGCCGGTTTCGCCCGACGCGAACTCTGGCTGCACCTGGGCTGGCAGGACATCAAACAGGGCTACCGGCGCAGCCTGCTCGGCCCGTTCTGGATCACCATCGCCACCGGCACCACCGCGGTCGCGATGGGCCTGCTGTACTCGAACCTGTTCAAGCTGCCGCTGGCCGAGTATCTGCCGTATATCACGCTGGGCCTGATCATCTGGAACATGCTCAACGCCAGCGTCCTTGAGGGCGCGCAGGTTTTCATCGCCAACGAGGGGTTGATCAAACAGCTGCCGACACCGTTGTCGGTGCACGTCTACCGGCTGGTGTGGCGGCAGCTGATCCTGTTCGGCCACAACATCATCATCTTCGTGGTCATCGCGATCATCTATCCCAAGCACTGGACCTGGCCGGACCTTGCGGTCATCCCGGCGCTCGGGCTGATCGTGCTGAACTGCGTGTGGGTGTCGATCTGTTTCGGCATCCTGGCCACCCGCTACCGCGATATCGGCCCGCTGCTCGGTTCGGTGATGCAGCTGCTGTTCTTTATGACGCCGATCATCTGGACCGAGGCGACCCTGCAGGAGCGCGGCGGCGGGTCGTGGGGCCAGATCGTCCAGATCAACCCGCTGCTGCACTATCTGGACATCGTGCGGGCACCGCTGCTCGGTGCCGATCAGGAAGTCAAGCACTGGGTCATCGTGCTGATATTCACCGTCATCGGCTGGACCCTGGCCGCCGTGGCGATGCGCCAGTACCGGGCGCGGGTGCCCTACTGGGTCTGAGACGGGCCGAACGTGAAGCGCCTGCCCGAGATCTCCTTCGGGCTGATCCGCACATAGCGCCGCTTCTCGGTCGTCGTCCACGACAGCAGCTGAGCCCGCTCGGCTTCGGCGATGTCCTCGGGGGTTTCGAGCAGTTCGGCGGTGCCGCGCACGATCACGCTCCACCCGCCCGAGACGGTGTGGTCATCGGCCTCGAACAGCACCCGGTCGCTCATCACGGCGGTGATGAGCTTGGTGCCCTCGGCGGTGCGGAACAGCACGGTGCGGTGCGCGACAACGAAGTTGACCGGGAAGATCTCCAGCCTGGTGCCGATCGTGGTCACGAAGCGGCCGAGCGCGACGCCCGAGAGCAGGCGCCAACTCTCGTCCTCCCCGAGGAGCGTGACCGGACGGTCTGGCGTCATGAGCCAACCCTAGCGTCCTCGCCCGGCTCAGAAGGGTGGGTCGTCGGGGTCCGGCGGTGGTTGGGGCGGCGGCCGCCAGTCGGGCGGCAGCGTCTCGGGTTCGACCGGATCGTTGATCCAGGCGCAGAACGGGCTGGTACTTGGCGCGTCACCTTTGAAGAAGCGCAGCGTGTAGCGCATCCGGTTGCGGTTCTTGCGCATGGCGATCTCATGGCGACGATGGCGATCGACCCGGCGCCGTTCGGCATTGACCGGGCGCAACCGCCGGTTTCGCTCGCGCATCGCCGCGATCCGCTCGGATCGGCTCGGCAATCCGCGGCGCCGGCCGGGTCCGGCCGCACGGCAGGCCGGTCGGCCCAACTCGGGGAACAGGTCGGCACCGCGCGGTGTAGTGCGGTAGGTCCGCCCGGCCGGCGAGGTCCAGATCACGGTGCCGTCGGCCAGCTGCTCATCGCGCCACCCGTCGAAAGTTTTGATCCGATGATGGTGGCGGCAAAGGCATTTCAGGTTCGACGGCACCGTGAGCCCGCCCGCCGCCGGATCACGATGGTCGAATGGCACGGTGTGGTCGATATCGCAGCGCTCGGCCGGCTGATCGCAGCCGGGGAATCGACAGGTGAGATCGCGATAGCGAATCCACCGGCCCAGCGCGGCCGACGGCTGATAGCGCACGGCTTCGGTGTCGCCGACCTCCGGCTCCTGCAGCAGCCGCATCGTCGCCCGTTCGGCGAGCGCGCGGATCTGATCGGCGTCGATCACGCCGTAACCGGCCACGTAGCCGGGCCGATTCCCCTGTCCCAGCACGGTGTCCCGGTCGGCGATCACGTTGATCACGAACCGGCCCCTGCCGGACCGGCCGGGCTGCTCGGTGGCGGCCGGGCAGTCGGATTGGCCACAGCGGCACACGAGGGTCCCGCCGTCGGCGATCACGGTGACGGCGTCGGCGCGGCGCTGCGCCATCGTCCGCGGGTCGCCCGGGCATACGCTCGCGGCGATTTCGGAAGCCTGTTTGTCGAGGGACAGCCCGGCCTCCGCGGACACGATGCCGTTGATCTTCGCGGTGCCGTCGCCGAGATTGATCACGTCCAGCCACCTGCGGTCCTCGGCGCGTTCCCGTTCCCGGACCGCATCGGGATCCAATTCACGCACCGCGGCGTCGACCTCGTCGATGATGCGCTTGCGCGACCAGCACTGCCAGCCCGCCATGCGTGCGGCCAGATCGGCGTCCAGCTTCTCCATGACGGTGTCGGTGACGAATTCGGTGCGGGCGATCACGAGTTGCACGGCGCGCCAGTCGATCCGGCCGGCGGCGAGCAGCTCCCCGACTCTGGGCAACCGTTCGGCGAGCGCATCGGCCTGGGACACCAGCACCCCGGCCGCCCGCGGGGTCAGGTTCAGTGCGGCCGCCACTTCGGCACCGGCCCGGGCAAAGCCCGTCACGAGCATGTAGCCCGCGTCGGGATCGGTATCCCACACCTGTGCCTCGACCTCGACGACGCGTTGGCGCAGCAGTTCCGCCACGGCCGACATGCGCGTGGCGATCAGCATCGACTCCTGGCGCAGCGAGCCCTCGATCACCTCGATGAGCTGCGCCGACCGCACCGGATCGAACACTGTATCGAACACATGTGCGAGTATGCCACGGCCTACCGACACTTCACCGTGCGTCGATCGCGGCCACGATCTCGTCGGCGGCCCGGGCCGTGCCCGGCGCGGTGTCCACCCGAAGGACCGGACCCGTCCAGGGTTCGTATCGGCGGTTGCAGACCTGCTCCCAGGTGGGCACCGTCAGCCCGTCCAGATCCGGTACCCGCGCCTCGACCCGGTCCCGGTGCACGGCCGCATCGCTGCAGATGATCTCGACGTCCAGGCACCCCGCGCCGGCCTTGGCCGCCACCTCGGCCCAGGCCCGGCGGGTGATGTGGAGTGGATTGACGCTGTCGGCGAGGACATGGTGCCCGGCCCGCAGCAGGTCGGCGGCAAGCCCGTAGGCGACCCGATAGCCGGCGTCGGGGACCGTGTCCCAACCGCCGGCGGCCGCGATGACGCCGCCGCTGACCAGCGCGGCCTCGATGGTGTCGATCCGGAGGTGCACCGCACCGACGCGCGCGCTCACCGCACGCGCGACGGTCGTCTTACCGACCCCGGGGAGCCCGGACAGCACAACCAGCACCCGTTCAGTGTGGCGCGGTCAGCGGCGCGGCAAGGGCATCCGCACGGTGGCGTTGATCCGGTTCCACGCGTTGATCGTCACCGCCATCGAGATGACCTGTCCCAGTTCACGTTCGGTGAACGCCGCGGCTGCCCGCTCGTACACCGCATCGGAAACCCCGCCGTGTCCCAACTCGGTGATGGCCTCGGTCAGCGCCAGCGCGGCCTGTTCCTGCTCGGTGAACAGGTCGCCGGCCTCCTCCCAGGCCGCGACCAGGGCCAGCCGCTGCTCGGTCTCGCCCTGTTTGCGGGCGTCGCGGGTGTGCATGTCGAGGCAGAAGGCGCAGTGGTTGATCTGCGAGGCCCGGATCTTGATGAGCTCGCCGATCGCCGGGTCGACGTCCTTGGCCGACGCGGCCGACAGCGTCATCATCGCGTCGTAGAGCTCGGGTGAGGCCTTGTATATCTTCAGCCGGGCCTTGGTGGGTTCGAGTGTCTGTGTCATACCGCTAACGCTAGCGACAAGAATGCCGCCCAGATGGTTCAATGTAGACATGGTTTCGCGGGCCAATTCGGGCAGCCGGGATCTGCACCTGGAGCTGCGCACGGTCATCGCGCCGGGCAGCCGCACCGCCCGTGACCAGCTCACCGAGGCCCTGCGGGAGGGTATCCGGTCCGGCCGGTTGGCCACCGGCACCGTGCTGCCGCCGTCGCGCGGCCTGGCCGCCGACCTGGGCCTGGCCCGCAACACGGTCGCCGAGGCCTACGCCGACCTGGTGGCCGAGGGCTGGCTGGCCTCGCGGCAGGGCGCCGGTACCTGGGTCGCCGGTACGGCCGTCGCCCGCCCGGACCCCCCACCGCGGCGGATACCCGCGGTGCCGCAACACAATCTGATGCCCGGCTCCCCCGATGTATCCGAGTTCCCCCGCGCCGCCTGGCTGGCCTCGGCCCGGCGGGCGCTGTCCAACGCACCCTCGTCGGCGCTGCGGATGGGTGACCCGCGCGGCCCGCTGCCGCTGCGGGAGGCGGTCACCGAATACCTGGGCCGGGTACGCGGGGTGCGCACCAGCCCGGAGTCGGTCGTCATCTGCGCCGGGGTCCGCGACGGGGTCGACCTGCTGGCCCGGGTTTTCGGCGGCGACCGCCCGGTCGCGGTGGAACCCTACGGGCTGTACATCTTTCGGGACGTGTTCGCCGCGCTGGGCGTGCCGACAGTTCCGATCGGGCTGGACGCTGACGGCGCGGTGATCGGCGACCTCGACGCCCTCGACACACCCGCCGTCCTGCTCACCCCGGCACACCAGAGCCCGCATGGCATGGCGCTGCACCCGGCTCGGCGGGCCGCCGTCACCGAATGGGCCAGGCGCACCGGCGGATACGTGCTCGACGACGACTACGACGGCGAATTCCGTTACGACCGCCAGCCCGTCGGCGCGCTGCAGTCACTGGATCCCGAGCGGGTGGTCTACCTCGGTTCGGTCAGCAAGGGCCTGGCCCAGACCCTGCGGGTGGGCTGGATGGTGTTGCCCGAGGCGCTGATCGACCCGGTGCTCGCCGCCGCGGGCGGCCAGCAGTACCACGTCGACGTCGTCACGGCCCTGACCCTCGCCGACTTCATCGGCTCCGGCGGCTACGACCGGCACATCCGGCGCATGCGCAACCGGTACCGGCACCGGCGCGATGCGCTGGTGGCGGCGCTGGCCGGATTCGATGTGGGGATCGGCGGTCTGGCCGCCGGGGTCAACATGCTGCTCACCCTGCCCGACGGGGCCGAGCCCGAGATGCTTCGCCGCGCAGGCGAAGCCGGGATCGCGCTGACCGGGCTCTCGCTGATGCGCCACCCCCTGGCCGGACCGCGGATACCCGATCCGGACGGCGTGCTGATCGGCTTCGGCGCACCCGCCGAACACGCCTTCGCCGCGGCCGTCGACGCGTTGTGCACCGTTTTGGGCGAGGTGCTGCGCTGACCGGGGGCTAACCCGGATTTTCCGTGAAATGTTGCTTTGGTGGGGTGTAGATACGCGAAAGTGCCTGTCCTGCAAGGAATAATTGGACTTCTCTACGGTTCAATCG
>NZ_JBSFPX010000241.1:0-9474 GCF_053588415.1 Mycobacterium sp. NPDC003449 | reverse complement strand
ATCCGGCGCCGTACCTCACCAACGACAACCTGGAGTACTACCGGGACGCGTATGAGATCGGCTACGAGAAGATCATCGACACCTACGCCGCGGCCACCCAGCATGTGGATCAGGGCCTGAGCCTGACGCTGTTCTTCAAGGACACCGCCAACACCCGAGATGTCAACCGGGCGCAGATCTACGCGTGGCGCAAGGGCATCAAGACGCTGTACTACATCCGGTTGCGCCAGATGGCACTTCAGGGCACCGAGGTGGAGAACTGCGTCAGCTGCATGCTCTAGGGCGCCGCGTCCAGTGGCCAGTTAATGCACGGAAGTGGCGAGAAAGCGTGTGATAACTGGCCAGTCGGCGATCAGGGGCGACGCAGATCCTTCACGCGTCGCTGCTCGGCCAGCACGTTCTGGTAACTCTCGCGTTCGGCGACCAGCCAGTCCGGCTTGTCCTTGAGCAGGGCGTCGATCTGCTCGGTGGTGAGCGCGTTACCGACGCCACCACGCGCGAGCCCGGCGATCGAGACACTCAGCTTGGCCGCCACCAGGTTCTTCGGGTGCGGGCCGTTCTTGCGGAGATCCTTGAGCCACTGCGGCGGGTCGTCCTGCAGTGCGGCGAGTTCGGCGCGGGTGATCGCGTTCTCCTGGAACTCCGCGGGCGTCGCGGGCAGGTACACGTCCAGCTTCCTGGCCGCCGTGGCCGGCTTCATGGACTGCGCGTTCGGCTGATTCGCTCCGCAAGCGTCGCTCATGCACCCAGCGTATCGGTAGCCTGATGCGGTGACCCAGCCCTCGCTCACGCTCGGGTACGTGCCCGGCGGGACGCCCGCGAAGTGGGCCAGGATCTGGGCGCAGCGCCACCCCGAGACGCCGCTGCGGTTGACTGCCGTCGCCGCCGCGGATGCCGCCGACGCCGTGCGGACCGGCACGGTCGACGTGGCGTTGCTGCGGCCGCCGGCCGATACGTCCGGACTGGCCGTCATCCCGCTCTACGAGGAGACCACGGTGGCGGTGGTGCCGACCGATCACATCCTCACGGCGGTCGATGCGATCGCCGCCGCCGACCTCGACGGCGAGCCGGTGCTGCTGCCACTCGACGATGTCGTCGACTGGGCGGGCGGGCCTGGAACCCCGGTCGATCACCGGCCCGAGACCACAAAGGATGCGGTCGAACTCGTCGCCGCGGGGATCGGCGCACTCGTCGTTCCGCAGTCGCTGGCGCGGCTGTATCACCGCAAGGACCTGACCTACCGCCCGATCGCCGACGCGCCCACCTGCCCGGTGGCCCTCGCGTTCCCGGACGGGCCGCAGCCGGCACCGCTCGAAGAGTTCATCGGCATTGTGCGGGGCCGCAGAGCCGGTTCCTCGCGAGGGCAGGACGAGACGGCGCCGAAACGCACCGCCCGGGAGAAGACCCTCGCCAAGCAGGCCGCGCGTGCCGCGGCGGGCAAGGTGGCCCGCAAACCCGGCCGGGCCGAGCGCGGTCGACGCTGACCCAACCGGTGTGGCCCGGTCAGGGCAAGATTTGCATGAAACGTTTCAAAGCGGCGCGGGTTTGGTTAGAGTCCGTGATTGTTCAAATATCTGCGGCCGACCGTTCGCCGGAATGACGTGGCACGTCCGGGGGCATCGTCGGGCAACGAAAGGCCATCGATGACCGCTGTATCCGGCGCTCCGTCCACCACCGCGACCGCACCCTTCTTCAGCCGCGCACGCATCGTCGCGTCGCCCGGCTGGAGCCGATGGTTGGTGCCGCCCGCCGCGCTGTCGATCCATCTCTCCGTCGGCGCCGCCTACTCGTGGAGCGTGTTCAAGAAACCGCTCGAGGGTGCCCTCGACATCTCCGGCACCCTCAGCGCGCTGCCGTTCACCATCGGCATCGTGATGCTCGGCCTGTCGGCGGCGGTCTTCGGCACCTGGGTGGACCGCAACGGTCCCCGGATGGCCATGTTCGCGGCGATGTGCTGCTTCTGCGGCGGATGGCTGGTCGGCGCGGTGGGTTTGGCCATGCATCAGTACTGGCTGGTGCTGCTGGGCTACGGCATCCTCGGCGGCATTGGCTGGGGGATCGGCTACATCTCACCGGTCTCCACCCTGATGAAGTGGTTCCCCGACAAACCCGGTATGGCGACCGGGCTGGCCATCATGGGCTTCGGTGGCGGCGCGCTGATCGCCTCCCCGTGGTCGACGGCGATGCTCGGGGCCTTCGGCACCGACACCGCGGGCATCGCGAAGACCTTCTTCGTGCACGGTGTGGTGTACGCGGTGTTCATGTCGCTGGGCTGGTTGCTGGTGCGGGTACCCCGGTCCGACTGGCGTCCGCACGGCTGGACACCACCCGCCGTGCAGGCGGGGTCGATCGTCACCGGCGGGCAGGTGTCGGCAGGCAACGCGATCAAAACTCCGCAGTTCTGGCTGCTCTGGGTGGTCCTGTGCTTCAACGTGACCGCGGGCATCGGCATCCTGGAGAAGGCCTCACCCATCTACCAGGACTACTTCCCGATGGCGGGAGCGGCCGCGGGTGCACTGGCCGCGGCGGCGGCCGGATACGTGGCGATGCTGTCGCTGGGCAATATGCTCGGCCGCATCGGCTGGTCCAGCCTGTCCGATGTGATCGGCCGCAAGAGCGCCTACCGGCTCTACCTGGGTGTCGGTGCGCTGCTGTATCTGACCATCACCCTGATGGAGAACTCCAACAAGCTGGTGTTCCTGATCGCGACCATCGTGATCCTGTCGTTCTACGGCGCCGGCTTCGCCACCGTGCCCGCCTACCTGCGTGACCTGTTCGGCACGTTCCAGGTGGGCGCCATCCACGGCAGGCTGCTCACCGCGTGGTCGGCGGCCGGCATCCTCGGGCCGATCATCGTGAACTCGATCGCGGACAGCCAGGCCGCGGCGGGCAAGGCCGGCCCGGCTCTCTACACGCTGTCCTTCTCGATCATGATCGCGCTGCTGGTGATCGCGCTGGTGTGCAACGAGCTGATCCGGCCGGTTTCATCGAAATGGCATGAACCCGAACTGGATTCGGCCAGTCCCGTCGCGGAGGAGGCAGTCCGGTGAGTGAATCGTCCGTCGAGACCGGTGATTACACCGCCACCGTCCCGAAGGCCTATATCGGGCTCGCCTGGCTGTGGGTCGCGGTGCCGTTCGGCTACGGCGTCTACGAGTTGATCCTCAAGGTCGGCCAGCTGTTCGGCTAGCCGCGTTGTCGTAATCCGGCGACCAACAGCTCGACCATCCGCCGGGCGTCGTAGCGGGGGTCCCCCTCGGCGCCGACACACAGGTTGCCGATCGCCCGCATGAACCCGTAAGGGTCTGTGCCCGGGCGGATCTCACCGGCGGCCGCGGCCGCGTCGAGAAGCCGGGCGGAAACCGGCAGCAGCCGATCCAGAAAATAGGCGTGCAGGGTCTCGAAGCGGGCGTTGTCGGATCGCAGGGCCGCGGCGAGCCCGTGCTTGGTGACCAGGAAGTCGACGAACTGGTTGATCCACTTCTGCAGCGCGACGTACGGGGTGTTGGTCTCCAGCAGCGCGGGGCCCGCTTCGGCGCAGGCGTCGACCTGATGGCGGTACACGGCGATGATCAGGTCGGCCCGGGTGGGGAAGTGACGGTAGATCGTGCCCATCCCGACGCCGGCCCTGGCGGCGATATCGCGGACCGGCACGTCCACGCCGGAGGCGACGAATGCCGCCGCGGCGGCGTCGAGCAGGGTCTGCTGGTTACGCCGGGCGTCGGCGCGCTTCGGCGCGGGTTTCTTCTCGCGGTCCGCCACCGGGGCTCCTCCGTCCGTTGCTAAACGGAACAATGCTCCGTATCGTAAATGGAGCAGCGTTCCGCTTGTCCATGATGCCAGGGCGCGCGGCCATCCGCGCCACCGACGACAGGATTCACCACCATGTCCCACCCCGTCCGACCGCAGATCGGAATCATGACCGCGCCCATGCAGGTGACCTACCCCGAGGTCCTGCGGGTATGGCTCGAGGCCGACGCGATCCCCGAAATCGAACACGCCTGGCTGTTCGACCATCTGATGCCGATCGAGGGCGACCCGGACGGGCCGATCTTCGAAGGTTGGACCCTGCTTTCGGCGCTGGCCGCGCAGACCCGGCGACTACGCCTCGGTCTCATGGTGACCAGCAATCGGCTGCGGCCGCCCGCGATGCTCGCCAAGATCGCCACCACCGTCGACATCGTCTCGGACGGGCGGCTCGACTTCGGCATCGGGGCGGGATCGCGGCCGGGCCATCCGATCGCCCGGCGCGAGTACGAAGCACACGGCCTGCCCTACCAGGACGCCGCCGACGCCGTGGCCAGCCTGGCCGAGGCGTGCACGCTGATCCGCCGATTGTGGACCGCGGACGAACCGTTCGACTTCGACGGCCGCTACCACCAATTGACCGGCGCGCTGGGCAATCCCAAACCCGTGCAGTCGCATCCGCCCATCGTCATCGGGGGACGAGCGAAGGCCACGTTGCGGGTGGTCGCCGAACACGCCGACGTCTGGAACATTCCCGGCGGCGACATCGACGACATGATCAGCCGCAGTGCGCTATTGGACGGCTACTGCGCCGAGATCGGCCGCGACCCGGCAGCGATCACCCGATCCGCGGCCCTGTCGGTGTCCTACGCCAACCCCGATGAGACGCGGCGTGCCATCGCCGCAGCCGTCGACGCCGGATTTCCCCACATCGTGCTGGTCCTGCCCGCGCCCTACCCGGACCAGGTGGCGCGCTGGGTCGCCGACGAACTCTGCCCCTGACGTCGAGTGGCCACTTAATACACGCGAAATGCGTTGTTGCGTGTCATAACTGGCCGGTCGACGAGCTATTTCAGGGTGTGCTGCGGGCCCTGCGCCTTCTTGTACAGCGCCTTGAGCATCCGGTCGCGGAACGCGGCGTTGTCGATCAGCTTGACGCCGGCGTTGGCCAGCCTCGGCTGCCCGATCAGCTTGTGCATGTAGCGGCCGCGCCGGTACTCCCGGCCCCACGCCGCCTCCATGCGCTGCGCGTAGTTGGTGAAGTCGCCGGGGCCGCCGTTCTGCAACGCCGCGATCGCGCACTCGCCTGCGGCCAGGCCGGACTCCAGAGCCTTCGAGATGCCCGCACCCGAGGCCGGTTTGCCCGCGCCGAGCGAGTCACCGGTGAACAGCACGCCGGGGCGCCACGGTGGCCACGCGGTGAAGCCCATCGGCAACCGCCAGGCCCGCACGCTCTTGTTCTTCTTGAGCTCCTCGATCGGCGGCAGCTCCCACTCGGGCGGCAGCGTCCGCAGGAACTCGCCGAGGAACTGGGTGGCGTTGATGGACTGCCAGTTCTTGTAGGAGTTGACGTAGCCAAGCCCGATGTTGAACAGGCCGTTGCCCATCGGGAAAACCCAGCCGTAGCCGGGCAACTGATCGCCCTGGAACACCAGCTTGAGGTAGATGTCGAGGCTGTCCGAATCGGGCCGGTTCGCGTGCATCTCCGAACGGATCGCGATCGCCGAGTAGCCGTTGTACTCCGAGTCGATCTTGAGTGCCCGCTTGATCGGGGAGTAGGCGCCGTCGGCGGCGATCACGGCGTCGCCGTACACCTTCTCGCCGCCCTTGAGTGTCACCCCGACCACCCGGCCGTCGGCGTCGAACTCGGGGCCGGCCACCTCGGCGCCCTGCCGGACCTCGGCACCGGCCGACTCGGCGTGCTTGAGCAGCACGGTGTCCAGGTGGGTGCGGCTCACTGTGTGCCCGTGATCGGGCATCCCGGGGCGCCGCGGGAAGGACAACTCCCATGCGCTGGGGCTGAACACCGTCACCCGGTTGACCCGGTGATAGGTGGCGACCTCGTCGGCCAGTCCCATCTTCTGCAGGTAGCTCACCGCACGCGCGGTCAGCCCGTCACCGCAGGGCTTGTCCCTGGGGAAGTCCGCTTTATCCAGGACGACCACCTTGGCGCCGGTCTGGGCCGCCTGCCACGCCGCGGCGGACCCCGATGGGCCGCCACCCGCTATGACCAGGTCGTATCGCTGCGTCATGAGCCTCGTCTCGTTCGTTGACTGTCGCAGAGATAGTACCCAAGCCAGATGTCTCGGGCGCGGCCGGGAAAATCGGCCGTCGGCGTGCGGGTTCGCGTGTTGGGCCACGGTCTGAGCAGGTCAGCCCTATCTGAGCGAGTACAGTGATCGCGTGCGACGAGGGTCCCGATCACATGCCACCGCTGAGGCGGGCGTCAAGGTTGATGCCCGCAGCGAGCGCTGGCGTGAGCACCGCAAGAAGGTGCGGTCCGAAATCGTCGACGCCGCGTTCCGCGCGATCGACCGGCTCGGACCCGAGGTCAGCCTGCGTGAGATCGCCGAAGAGGCAGGCACCGCCAAACCCAAGATCTACCGCCACTTCGCCGACAAATCCGATCTGTTCCAGGCCATCGGGGAGCGGCTGCGCGACGTGTTGTGGTCGGCGATCTTCCCGTCGATCAATCTCGCCGACGACCCGGCCCGCGAGGTGATCCGGCGCAGCGTCGAACAGTACGTCAGCCTCGTCGACCAACACCCCAACGTGCTGCGCTTCCTGATCCAGGGCCGGTTCGCCGAGCAGAGCGAATCGACCATGCGGGCGATCAACGAGGGCCGCGGCATCACCCTGGCCATGGCCGACATGTTCTCCCATGAGCTCCGCGAGATGGAACTGGACGGCGCGGCGCTGGAACTGGCCGCGTTCGCGATGTTCGGTGCGGCGGCGTCGGCGACGGACTGGTGGCTGGGCAGCTCCGAGGACAAACCGCGCCGGATGCCCGCCGAGGAGTTCGTCAACCATCTGACCACCATCGTGGTCGGCTCGATCAACGGCACCTGCGAGGTGCTCGGCATCTGGATCGACCCGGAGCTGCCGGTGCACGAGGGTGTGCAGTCCCGCGAACAGGTGAGCTGACCGCCTCGTTGACAGTGGCCCCCGGTGGCCGGAGACTGGCGGGTAGCCGGTACCGGCGTTCCCAGGAAGGCTCTCACCATGACGGCTGCCGAACAGACGGCACATCTTCAGCAACCCATTCGGACCCGCGCGCTGATCATCGGGTCCGGCTTCTCCGGCCTGGGCATGGCGATCGAACTGCAGCGGCGCGGCGTCGACTTCCTGATCCTGGAGAAGGCCGGCGAGATCGGCGGAACCTGGCGGGACAACACCTATCCGGGCTGCGCATGTGACATCCCGTCGCACATGTACTCGTTCTCGTTCGAGCCGAAGGCCGACTGGACGCATATGTGGTCGTTTCAGCCCGAGATCCAGGACTATCTCATGGGCGTGACCGCCAAGTACGGGCTGCGCCGCTACATCAGATTCGACACCCACGTCGACCGGGCGCACTGGGACGACACGGAGCTGCGCTGGCACGTCTTCAGCGACAACGGGCAGGAGTACATCGCCCAGTTCCTGGTGTCGGGCGCGGGCGGCCTGCACATTCCCTCCATCCCCGACATCGAGGGGCTCGACCGGTTCGGGGGCGAGACGTTCCACTCGGCGCAGTGGGATCACGGCGTCGACATCCGGGGCAAGCGGGTGGCCGTCGTCGGCACCGGGGCCAGCGCGATCCAGATCGTGCCCGAGATCGTCAAGGACGTCGCCGAGCTGCAGCTCTACCAGCGCACCCCGGCTTGGGTGATGCCGCGCGTCAACAACAGGTTCCCGCTGTGGATGCGCCGCGTGTTCAGCTATGTGCCCGGCACCCGTGCGCTGTTGCGGGCGGCCATCTACTGGATTCACGAGGGTGTCGGCTTCGCCATGACCCAG
Source organism: Mycobacterium sp. NPDC003449 (assembly GCF_053588415.1). Classification (NCBI taxonomy): domain Bacteria; kingdom Bacillati; phylum Actinomycetota; class Actinomycetes; order Mycobacteriales; family Mycobacteriaceae; genus Mycobacterium; species Mycobacterium sp. NPDC003449. Next base: position 1,728 of record NZ_JBSFPX010000241.1, on the reverse strand, counting down.
CAGCCGCGGCTGCTCAAGATCGGCGAGCTGATGGGGCGCTACAACATCAACCGCAGCATCAAAGATCCCGAGCTGCGCCGCAAGCTCACCCCGAACTACCGGGCCGGGTGCAAGCGGATCCTCAACTCCGACAGCTACTACCGCGGCATCGCCGACCCCAGGGCGCAGGTGATCACCGAACCGATCGCCCGGATGACCGGCGATGGCATCGTCACCGCCGACGGCACCGAGCATCCCGTCGACGTGGTGGTGTTCGCGACCGGCTTCCACGTCACCGACTCCTACACTTACGTCGACATCAAGGGTTCCGGCGGTGAGGACCTGGTGGACCGCTGGAACGCCGAGGGCATCCAGGCGCACCGCGGCATCGCCGTCGCGGGCATGCCCAATCTGTTCTTCCTGCTCGGCCCGAACACCGCACTCGGCCACAATTCGGTGGTCTTCATGATCGAGCAGCAGATCCGTTACGTCGGCCAGGCGATCGCCGCGGTCGATCGGGCCGGCGCCGCCGCGCTCGCACCCAGCCGCGGCGCGCAGGACGCCTTCAACGCCGGCCTGCAGCACGATCTGGCCGGTACGGTGTGGAGCACCGGAGGTTGCCACAGCTGGTACATGGACGCCCACGGCGTCAACCGCACCCTGTGGAGCGGCATGACCTGGCAGTACTGGCTGGCAACCCGAAATCTGGACCCGGACGAGTTCGAGTTCTGGGGCGGCGGAGCCGACGCCGGAGGCGACACGGCAACACAAGGTGTTGCGGTGACGGCCGCTGGTGGACCCCAGGGGTAGTGTCGGGGGCACAGTCCGGCAAACGTATTGACCTGGTGAAATGAGGTTCTGGTGGGCGAAGGCATCAAGCTGATCGACCGCGTGTCAGCGATCAACTGGAACCGGCTGCAGGACGAGAAGGACGCCGAAGTCTGGGACCGGCTGACCGGTAACTTCTGGTTGCCGGAGAAGGTGCCGGTGTCCAACGACATCCCCTCGTGGGGCACCCTGACCGCCCATGAGAAACAGATGACGATGCGGGTGTTCACCGGTCTGACGCTGCTCGACACCATCCAGGGCACGGTCGGCGCGGTCAGCCTGATCCCCGACGCGCTGACCCCGCACGAGGAAGCCGTCTACACCAACATCGCGTTCATGGAGTCGGTGCACGCCCGCAGCTACTCCAACATCTTCTCCACGCTGTGCTCGACCGCCGAGATCGACGACGCCTTCCGCTGGTCGGAGGAGAACCAGAACCTGCAGCGCAAGGCCGAGATCGTCATGCAGTACTACAAGGGTGACGAGCCGCTGAAACGCAAGGTGGCCTCCACGCTGCTGGAGAGTTTCCTGTTCTACTCGGGCTTCTACCTGCCGATGTACTGGTCCAGCCGGGCCAAGCTGACCAACACCGCCGATATGATCCGGCTGATCATCCGCGACGAGGCCGTGCACGGGTACTACATCGGATACAAGTTCCAGAAGGGCCTGGCCGTGGCCGACGAGGCCACCCGCGCGGAACTGAAGGACTACACCTACGAGCTGCTGTTCGAGCTCTACGACAACGAGGTCGAGTACACCCAGGATCTCTACGACGAGGTCGGGCTGACCGAGGACGTCAAGAAGTTCCTGCGCTACAACGCCAACAAGGCGTTGATGAACCTCGGTTACGAGGCGCTGTTCCCCAAGGACGAGACCGACGTCAACCCGGCCATCCTGTCGGCTCTCTCGCCGAACGCCGAC
>NZ_JBSFPX010000240.1:0-9477 GCF_053588415.1 Mycobacterium sp. NPDC003449 | reverse complement strand
ACCCGACGTCGCGGTCCGACGTCTCGTCGGCGCCACGTTGCCGTGGGGGGGCGGGGGGGGCGCCCGGTCTGATAGGGGGCGGGGGGGCGCCGGACTCTCCGGTTGGGGCCCCGCGCCCGCGCCCGCCCCCCCCGCCCCCCCCCCCCGCGGCCCCGGCGACCGTGGCGGCCACCAAGGGGCTCTACGTGGGCAGCACCCTGGTTCCGCACTGGAACGACAAGGTCGCCGCGGGTGATCTCGGGTTCCGGGCCAAGGCGGTGCTGACCCGCTTTCCCGAGGGGATCATGCTGCAGCGCACCGGGGCCGGGCCGATCTGGATCCCCGAGGAATCGATCGCCGCGATCAGGACCGAGCGGGGAATCGCGGGTAAGGCGCTCACGCACGACGGCATTCTGGCGATCCGGTGGCGTCTGCCGTCCGGGGTCGAGATCGACACCGGGTTCCGTGCCGACAACCGACTCGAATACGACCGCTGGGTGGAGGAGAAGGCATGAGTCACAGAGCTGTCCTGGTACTCGAGGACGGCCGCGTCTTCACCGGCACGTCCTTCGGGGCGATCGGCCAGACGCTGGGCGAGGCGGTGTTCTCCACCGGGATGTCGGGCTATCAGGAGACCCTGACCGATCCGAGCTATCACGGGCAGATCGTGGTCGCGACGGCGCCGCAGATCGGCAACACCGGGTGGAACGGTGAGGACGGCGAAAGCCGCGGCGACAAGATCTGGGTGGCCGGGTACGCGGTGCGCGACCCGTCACCGCGGGCGTCGAACTGGCGGGCCACCGGCACCCTGGACGATGCCCTGGTGGCCCAGGGCATCGTCGGGATCGCCGGCATCGACACCAGGGCGGTGGTACGCCACCTGCGGACCCGCGGATCGATGAAGGCGGGCGTGTTCTCCGGCGACGGGCTGGCCGATCCCGACGAACTGCTCTCCCGGGTGCGCGGCCAGCGGTCCATGCTGGGGGCCAACCTGGCCGGGCAGGTCAGCACCGACACGTCCTACGTCGTGGAGCCGGAGGGCACACGGCGGTTCACCGTGGCCGCCGTCGACCTCGGCATCAAGACCAACACACCGCGCAATTTCGCCCGCCGCGGCATCCGCAGCCATGTGCTGCCGTCCTCGGTGAGCTTCGAACAGATCGCCGACCTCAAGCCCGACGGGATCTTCCTGTCCAACGGGCCGGGCGACCCGGCCACCGCCGATCACATCGTCGAGGTCACCCGGGAGGTGCTCGGCGCCGGGATCCCGCTGTTCGGTATCTGTTTCGGCAACCAGATCCTGGGCCGGGCGCTGGGCCGGTCCACCTACAAGATGGTGTTCGGGCACCGCGGTATCAACGTTCCGGTCATCGACCACAGCGCCGGACGGGTGGCGATCACCGCGCAGAATCACGGCTTCGCCCTCGAAGGAGAAGCGGGGGAGACCTTCGACACCCCGTTCGGGACCGCCGAGGTCAGCCACACCTGCGCCAACGATGGTGTGGTGGAAGGCGTTCGGCTGGCCGACGGCAGGGCCTTCTCGGTGCAGTATCACCCCGAGGCCGCCGCAGGGCCGCACGATGCCGAGTACCTGTTCGACCAGTTCGTGGCTCTGATGGCCGGACAGAAGTGATGTCCCCCCACACCGCGAGCGCCCGTGTCTGTACACCGACACGCCGCATTTCGCGTACAACAGCGGTCGCTCGCGCGGAGGAGAGGTAATGCCACGTCGCTCTGATCTCAACCACATCCTGGTGATCGGCTCCGGGCCCATCGTGATCGGCCAGGCCTGCGAGTTCGACTATTCGGGCACCCAGGCCTGCCGTGTGCTGCGGTCCGAGGGTCTGCAGGTCAGCCTGGTCAACTCGAACCCGGCCACGATCATGACCGATCCCGAGTTCGCCGACCACACCTACGTGGAACCCATCACCGCCGCCTTCGTCGAGAAGGTCATCGCCCAGCAGGCGGCCCGGGGCAACAAGATCGACGCCGTGCTGGCCACGCTCGGCGGCCAGACCGCGCTCAACACCGCCGTCGCCCTGCACGAGACCGGGGTGCTGGAGCGGTACGGCGTGGAGCTGATCGGGGCCGACTTCGAGGCCATCCAGCGCGGTGAGGACCGGCAGCGCTTCAAGGACATCGTCGCCAAGGTGGGTGGTGAATCCGCCCGCAGCCGGGTGTGTTTCACCATGGACGAGGTCCGCGAGACGGTCGCCGACCTCGGCCTGCCGGTGGTGGTGCGGCCAAGCTTCACGATGGGTGGCCTCGGCTCGGGCATGGCCTATTCGGCCGAGGACGTCGAACGCATGGCCGGGGACGGGCTCTCGGCGTCACCGTCGGCGAACGTGCTGATCGAGGAATCCATCTACGGATGGAAGGAATTCGAACTCGAGCTGATGCGCGACGGCCGCGACAACGTGGTGGTGGTGTGCTCGATCGAGAACTTCGACCCGATGGGCGTGCACACCGGCGATTCGGTGACCGTCGCACCGGCTATGACGCTGACCGACCGCGAGTATCAGATCATGCGCGATCTGGGCATCGCGATCCTGCGCGAGGTCGGCGTCGACACCGGCGGATGCAACATCCAGTTCGCCGTCAACCCCGCCGACGGGCGGCTCATCGTCATCGAGATGAACCCGAGGGTGTCGCGGTCGAGCGCCCTGGCGTCGAAGGCCACCGGTTTCCCGATCGCCAAGATCGCCGCCAAGCTGGCTATCGGCTACACCCTCGACGAGATTCTCAACGACATCACCAAGGAGACCCCGGCCTGCTTCGAACCGACCCTGGACTACGTCGTGGTCAAGGCCCCCCGGTTCGCGTTCGAGAAGTTCCCCGGCGCCGACGCCACGCTGACCACCACCATGAAATCGGTCGGCGAGGCGATGTCGTTGGGCCGCAACTTCATCGAGGCGCTCGGCAAGGTCATGCGGTCGCTGGAGACCGGGCGCGCCGGGTTCTGGACCAAACCGGACTCCGACGCGAACGTCGAACAGTTGCTGACCAACCTGCGCACGCCGACCGACGGCAGGCTCTATGACATCGAGCAGGCGCTGCGGCTGGGCGCGAGTGTCGAGCAGGTGGCCGAGGCCTCCGGCGTCGACCCGTGGTTCGTCGAACAGATCGCCGGGCTGGTCGGATTGCGCACCGAACTGCTCGACGCGCCGGTGCTCGACGAGAACCTGCTGCGCCGGGCCAAGAACAGCGGCCTGTCCGACGGCCAGATCGCCGCGCTGCGGCCGGAACTGGCCGGCGAATCCGGGGTCCGGGCGCTGCGCACCCGGCTCGGTATCCACCCGGTGTTCAAGACCGTCGACACCTGCGCCGCGGAGTTCGACGCCAAGACGCCCTATCACTACAGCAGCTACGAGCTGGATCCGGCGGCCGAGACCGAGGTCGCCCCGCAGTCCGAGAAGCCCAAGGTGCTGATCCTGGGTTCCGGGCCGAACCGGATCGGCCAGGGCATCGAATTCGACTACAGCTGTGTGCATGCCGCCACGACCCTGACCCGGGCCGGGTTCGAGACGGTCATGGTCAACTGCAACCCGGAGACGGTGTCCACCGACTACGACACCGCCGACCGGCTGTACTTCGAACCGCTCACCTTCGAGGATGTGCTGGAGATCTATCACGCCGAGCAGGCCTCCGGCGCAGGCGGCCCCGGCGTGGTCGGGGTGATCGTGCAGCTCGGCGGCCAGACCCCGCTGGGCCTGGCCAAACGGCTGGAGGACGCCGGGGTGCCGATCGTGGGCACCAGCCCCAAAGCCATCGACCTGGCCGAGGACCGCGGCGCATTCGGGGAGGTGCTGACCAACGCCGGGCTGCCGGCACCCCGGTTCGGCACCGCGACCAGCTTCGAGCAGGCCCGCCGGATCGCCGCCGACATCGGCTATCCGGTCCTGGTGCGGCCGTCCTACGTGCTCGGCGGCCGGGGCATGGAGATCGTCTACGACGAGGCGACCCTGGAGGGCTACATCGCCCGCGCCACCCAGCTGTCCCCGGAGCATCCGGTGCTCGTCGACCGGTTCCTGGAGGACGCGATCGAGATCGACGTCGACGCGCTGTGCGACGGCACCGAGGTCTACATCGGCGGCATCATGGAGCACATCGAGGAGGCCGGCATCCATTCCGGCGACTCGGCGTGCGCCCTGCCCCCGGTCACACTGGGCCGCAGCGATATCGAGGCCGTGCGCCGCGCCACCGAGGCCATCGCGCACGGTATCGGGGTGGTCGGGCTGCTCAACGTGCAGTACGCGCTGAAGGACGATGTGCTCTACGTGCTCGAGGCCAATCCGCGCGCCAGCCGGACCGTGCCGTTCGTCTCCAAGGCCACTGCGGTACCGCTGGCGAAGGCCTGCGCCCGGGTCATGCTGGGCGCCACCATCGCCGAGCTGCGTGGGGAGGGCCTGCTGAGCGGGACCGGCGACGGCGCCCACGTCGGCCGCAACGCTCCGGTCGCGGTCAAGGAGGCGGTGTTGCCGTTCAACCGGTTCCGCAGGGTCGATGGCGCCCAGGTGGACTCGCTGCTCGGGCCGGAGATGAAGTCGACCGGCGAGGTGATGGGCATCGACCACGACTTCGGCACGGCGTTCGCCAAGAGCCAGACCGCCGCCTACGGATCGTTGCCCGCGCAGGGCACGGTGTTCGTCTCGGTGGCCAACCGGGACAAGCGTTCGCTGGTGTTCCCGGTCAAGCGCCTCGCCGACCTGGGCTTTCGGGTGGTGGCCACGGAGGGTACCGCGGAAATGCTGCGCCGCAACGGAATTCCATGCGATGAGGTGCGCAAGCACTCCGAGCGGCCGAGCGGAAGCGACGATCTTCCCTCGTCGGTCGAGGTGATCAAGGCCGGCGAGGTCGACATGGTGATCAACACCCCGTACGGCAACTCCGGGCCGCGCGTCGACGGTTACGAGATCCGTTCGGCCGCGGTGTCGATGAACATTCCGTGTGTGACCACCGTGCAGGGTGCCTCGGCCGCCGTGCAGGGCATCGAGGCCGGCATCCGCGGTGATATCGGCGTGATGTCCCTGCAGGAGCTGCACAGCGAGCTGGAATCGCGGTGACGGGGACCGGGTTCGGGGCCCGGCTGGCCGACGCGGTATCGGCCAGCGGGCCGCTGTGCCCGGGCATCGATCCGCACCCCGAGCTGCTGCGCAGGTGGGGGCTCGAAGCCGACCCGGACGGGCTGCGCGCGTTCTGCGATGTCTGCATCGAAGCGTTCGCCAGTTTCGCGGTGGTCAAACCGCAGGTGGCGTTCTTCGAGGCCTACGGTTCGGCCGGTTTCGTCGTGCTCGAGCACACCATCGCCGCGCTGCGTGATCGCGGTGTCCTGGTACTGGCCGATGCCAAACGCGGCGATATCGGCTCGACCATGGCCGCCTACGCCGAGGCCTGGGCGGCCGACTCACCGTTGGCCGCCGATGCTGTCACCGCCTCGCCGTATCTCGGGTTCGGTGCGCTGCAGCCGCTGCTGCAGACCGCGGCCGCCCACGGCCGCGGGGTCTTCGTGCTGGCCGCCACCTCCAATCCGGAGGGCGCGGCCGTTCAGCGTGCGGTGGCGGGGGACCGGACCGTCGCACAGTCCATCGTCGACGCCGCCTCGGAGGTGAATCGGGCGGCGGGGGAGCCGGCCGGCTCGGTGGGCGTGGTGGTCGGGGCCACCGTGACCGAACCGCCCGACCTGAGCGCCCTCGGCGGGCCGGTGCTGGTCCCCGGGGTGGGTGCGCAGGGCGGGCGTCCGGACACGCTGCGCGGTCTCGGCGGCGCAAAACTGTTGCTGCCCGCGGTATCGCGCGACGTGCTGCGATGTGGACCGGTGGTCGTCGACGTCCGCGCCGCGGCCGAGCGGTACCGCGACCAGGTCGCCCGCCTGATCTGACGACGCCGCTAAAGCCGTTGTCTCACAGGGGGATCCAGATACCGAACAGCCAGAAGCCCCAGTTGTTGAACGTCGGGTTGAAGAACGGCGTCACCCAGCTTCCGTTGTAGTTGAACGGTTGATGGTCGAAGCGGCCCTGGTCGATGCCGCGCCATGCCAGGTCGGGTGGCGGCGGGCCCCAGTGGTCGCCCCGACCACCCGGTCCGTCGAAGCCGCCGGGCCCGCCGGGTCCACCTGGTCCGCGATCGGGCCCTCCGGGGCCGCGATCAGGCCCACCCGGCCCACCGAAGCCGCCGGGCCCTCCCGGCCCACGATCAGGTCCACCGGGTCCCCGGCCCGGCCCTCCGGGGCCGCCCGGGCCTTGGCAATTGCCGAAGCTGCACGGCTGGGGACCGGGCTGGGCCGTCGCCACCGGCGCTCCGGCGGCCAAAGTGGCCGTTCCGAGTGCGATGGCGACCGTAGATGCGCAGGTCAGACGCTTGATGTTCATATCCAGCTTCCCTTCGAGCGGATGTTGGTGCCCGACCTGGGCAGGTTATTTAGCCAAGCTGTGTAGTCGCTATGTGTCGGTTAGGCGAGTGCTAGGCGCCATCGCGGAGGCCGATTGACGAGTTCGTCACCCCTCCGACACGCCCGACACGCCGTGACCAGCGAGAATTTCTCCGGCCCGGGCCGCGGGCAGCCCCGTCCGGGGCCGGTGCGCGCGACCCCGGTTTCACCGTCCCGTCACCCCGGCGCCGAAAACCGTTGACATGCAGGGATATCCATTTTCGTCCGGCTCTGCGGGCCGGCCAGGGCGGCGCCGGCGCCGGATTTCCGCGGGCCGCCCGAGCGCACTACACGCTGGGCTTTTAGTGCCGTAACCAGGGGGTGGGGTTAGCTTTAGTCAGCCCGCGTGGGTACGGTCGTCGTCGCTGGCTGGTTTTGTGCTCCAGCCGAGACAAACAAGTAATGGCCGAAGTAAAAATCGCCAGGAGACGGAGGAACCCGTGGCCCTTCCCCAGTTGACCGACGAGCAGCGCGCGGCAGCGTTGGAGAAGGCTGCCGCCGCACGTCGAGCGCGAGCCGAGCTCAAAGATCGGCTCAAGCGTGGCGGCACCAACCTCAAGCAGGTGCTCACCGACGCCGAGACCGATGAGGTCTTGGGCAAGATGAAGGTCTCCGCTCTGCTGGAGGCCCTGCCCAAGGTCGGCAAGGTCAAGGCGCAGGAAATCATGACCGAGCTGGAGATCGCTCCGACCCGCCGCCTGCGCGGCCTCGGCGATCGTCAGCGCAAGGCCCTGCTGGAGAAGTTCGACCAGTCCTAAGGCGCCGAGGTTGAGCGCCGGCCGAGGGGTCGGACATCATGCGGCTGCGGTCGTCGTGCTGTCCGGCCCCTCTGCCGTCGGGAAGTCCACCGTGGTCCGTTGTCTGCGGGAGCGGCTTCCCGACCTGTATTTCTCGGTGTCGGTGACCACCAGGGCCCCGCGGCCGGGCGAGACCGACGGCGTGGACTACCGCTTCGTCTCCGCCGGGGAATTCCAGCGGCTGATCGACGACGGGGCCCTGCTGGAATGGGCCGAGATCCACGGCGGCCTGCATCGCTCCGGCACACCGGCGCAGCCGGTGCGCGAGGCCACGGCGGCGGGGCGGCCGGTGCTGATCGAGGTCGACCTGGCCGGGGCCAGGGCCGTCAAGCGGGCGATGCCCGAGGTGGTCTCGGTGTTCCTGGCGCCGCCGAGCTGGGAGGAACTGGTCAGCCGGCTGTCCGGCCGGGGCACCGAAACGCCCGAGGTGATGGCCAGGCGACTCGAGACCGCCCGGGCCGAAATGGCCGCCCAATCGGATTTCGACCAGGTCGTCGTCAACCGCCAGTTGGATTCGGCATGCGCCGAATTGGTATCCTTGCTGGTGGACAGTTGATGACTCACCGTGCCGGGACCGAACCGATCGGATCCGCGAGCCACCAGCACGCTGTTCACCTGCATTCCCGCCATAACCGCCAGGAGACTTTTTCGTGAGCACCCCGCACGCCGATGCGCAGCTGACCGCTGTGGACGACCTGGGTACCGATTCGTCCGCCATCAGCGCCTACGACACGCCGCTGGGCATCACCAACCCGCCCATCGACGAGTTGCTGGACCGCGCGTCGAGCAAGTATGCGCTGGTGATCTACGCGGCCAAACGGGCCCGCCAGATCAACGACTACTACAACCAGCTCGGCGACGGCATCCTTGAATACGTCGGCCCGCTGGTCGAGCCCGGTCTGCAGGAGAAGCCCCTGTCGATCGCGATGCGGGAGATCCACGAGGATCTGCTCGAGCACACCGAGGGCGAGTAGCCAGGCCGGGGCCGGCAGGTGAGCGCGGGTAAGCGAATCGTCGTCGGTGTGTCCGGCGGCATAGCCGCCTACAAGGCGTGCACCGTGGTCCGTCAGCTCACCGAGGCCGGTCATTCGGTCCGGGTGCTCCCCACCGAGTCGGCGCTGCAGTTCATCGGCGCCGCCACCTTCGAGGCCCTCTCGGGCAATCCCGTGCACACCGGTGTGTTCACCGATGTGCACGAGGTACCCCACGTGCGCATCGGCCAGGAGGCCGACCTGGTGGTCGTCGCGCCGGCCACCGCCGACCTGCTGGCCCGGGCCGTCGCGGGCCGGGCCGACGATCTGCTCACCGCGACCCTGCTGACCGCCCGATGTCCGGTGCTGTTCGCGCCCGCGATGCACACCGAGATGTGGTTCCACCCGGCCACCGTCGACAATGTGGCCACGTTGCGGCGTCGCGGCGTGGTTGTGCTGGAACCCGCGTCCGGCAGGCTCACCGGTTCGGACAGCGGAGCGGGCCGGCTGCCCGAGGCCGAGGAGATCACCACCCTGGCGCAGCTGCTGCTGGAACGTGGCGATGCGCTGCCCTACGACCTGTCCGGGGTGAAGGCGCTGGTCACCGCGGGCGGCACCCGCGAGCCGCTCGATCCGGTGCGGTTCATTGGCAACCGCAGCTCGGGCAAGCAGGGCTACGCGATGGCCAGGGTGATGGCCCAGCGCGGCGCCGAGGTCACGTTGATCGCCGGAAACACCGCGGGGCTCATCGACCCGGCCGGCGTCGACGTGGTGCACATCGGTTCGGCCGCGCAGCTGCACGACGCGGTGTCCAAACGGGCCCCCGAGGCCAACGTCCTCGTGATGGCCGCCGCGGTCGCCGATTTCCGGCCGGCCCAGATCGCGACCGCCAAAATCAAGAAGGGCGCATCCGAGCCGAGTTCGATCGATCTGGTTCGCAACGAGGACGTCCTGGCCGGCGCGGTGCGGGCCAGGGCGGAGGGGCAGTTGCCCAAGATGCGGGCAATCGTCGGATTCGCCGCCGAAACCGGCGACGCGAACGGCGACGTGCTGTTCCATGCGCGGGCGAAACTCAAGCGCAAGGGCTGTGACCTGCTCGTGGTTAACGCGGTCGGGGAGAACCGGGCGTTCGAGGTGGACCACAACGACGGGTGGTTGCTGAGCGCCGACGGAACCGAGGCCGCACTGGAGCACGGGTCCAAGACCCTGATGGCCACCCGTATCGTGGACGCGATAACGGCCTTTTTGCAGAGCCGGGGCGGGTGAACTCGGCGTACGCCGCACGACGCGGGAATGCCTTGCA
>NZ_JBSFPX010000239.1:0-9485 GCF_053588415.1 Mycobacterium sp. NPDC003449 | reverse complement strand
GGCCGTCGCGGACTCCTCGACCCAACTGCCGGTGATGATCTCGGTCGACCGCGCATGCACCCAACGCCAACCCCGCTCGTTGAGGCTCAGCACCGCGCCGAGGCCGTCGACCGCATGCAGCAGGCAGATGATCGCGGCGATCGCGGGCACCGGGGCCTGCCCCTCGAACAGCGCCCCCAACAGTGCGGCGCGGATCCGGCTCACCCGGTCCCGGCTGGTCAATGGCCAGCAGTAGGTGCTGCGGGCCAAACCCTTGCCCGGCATCCGGACCCTGCGGATCTGCCCGACCCGCTCCAGGTGCAGTTCGAGGGTCGGCTGGATGTGCTTGCCGATCCTGTGCAGCAGGGTCTCGACGGGCAGCGGGCGTTGACGCAACAGCTCGAACGCCGTGTCGGCCACCGGATCGACCGGCCAGTCGCCGGCCAGGGCGACCAACCGGCCCGCCTCGATCGGCTCCCCGGCCATCGCGGGCCGGATCCGACAGGCGTAGGCCAGGTCCAGCAGCACGGCGGCACTCAGCACCCGCTCCCGGCGCCGTCGATCGAGCGCGGGCTTAGCGGACGCATTGTCCAGCAACAGCAAGAACAGATCCTCGGCGATTTGCGCCATTGGCCTGACTGTACTGCGTGCCCTCCCGGGCGCTTGCTACGAGTGGTACGGCTCCGCGCTGACCAGCGTGACCTTGACGGTGTTGCCGTTGGGCACCGTGTAGGTGCGCGACTCGCCCACCTTCGCGTCCAGCAGCGCCCCGCCCAGCGGTGAGTTGGGGGAATACACCTCGAGTTTGCCGTCGCTGATGCCCTCCTGGCGGGTGGCGATCAGGAAGGTCTCGGTGTCGCTCTTGTCGTCGTCGTAGAACACCTTGACCACCGAGCCGGGCAGCGCCACCCCGGACTGTTTGGGCGCCTCGCCCACCTTGGCGTTGTTGAGCAGCTCCTGGAGCTGGCGGATGCGGGCCTCCTGCTGGCCCTGCTCCTCGCGGGCGGCGTGATAGCCGCCGTTCTCGCGCAGGTCGCCCTCTTCACGGCGATCGTTGATCTCGGCAGCGATGACCGGCCGGTTGGCGATGAGCTGGTCCAGCTCCGCCTTCAACCGGTCGAATGCCTCCTGGGTCAGCCAGGTGACCTGGGTGTCGGTCATGTCTTCGCGCTCCTGTCATGTAGATCTTGCGCTTGTTTCGCGTACCGAAAGTTCTCAGTTTCTCCGCCGGGCGCAGGTGCGTGTATCGCTGCAAGCGGATGCGCCGTTCTGTGCGCTAATGCAGCAATACACGGCCCCAGCCAGGAACCGTGTATCGCACAATGCTACCACCGCAGCGACGGCGGATCTTCACATATTCGCTGTTCGGCGTTTGTTGCGTCGCCCGGAATCAGGGTGCTACCAGGTACGACGGCACATCGGTGCCGCACCCGTACACATCGCCGACAACCGGTTTGCGGGTCGATTTCACCGGAGCCGTCACCTGGACCACGCGCTGCTGGGCCGGCGGGACCAGAATCTCGCGCCTGCCGGTCTCGCTGCCGTCGATCGAGCGGGCCCGCACGATGCACACCACCGGTCGCGACGGGTCGGGCCGGGTGACGCCGATGGTCACCGAGACGGTCTCGTCATCGATCAGTTCATAGGCGCTGAGCTCGCCTTTCACCTCGCCGCTGCCCAACCGCTGGAATGCCACGACCGCGACGATCACACCGGCGATCACCACCACCGCGGCGACCGCCACCAGGATCCAGCGGCGGGTGCGGCGGGGCAGCTGCCGCGATCCGTAACGGTCGGCGGGACGTTCGATCATCAGAACTGGAACTATAGGGCGGAACAGGGGAGTCGCCGGGGCTCGGGGTCGTGGGATTACACAAGAGGTCGCCGTAGTTAGATGAGTCGAAATGAGTGAACTTCGGTTGATGGCGGTGCACGCCCACCCGGACGACGAGTCCAGTAAGGGTGCGGCGACCACCGCGCGTTACGCGGCCGACGGCGCCCGCGTCATGGTCGTGACGCTGACCGGCGGCGAGCGCGGCGACATCCTGAACCCGGCGATGGACCTGCCCGAGGTGCACGGCCGGATCAGCGAGGTGCGCCGCGACGAAATGGCCAAGGCCGCCGAGATCCTCGGCGTCGAGCACCACTGGCTGGGCTTCGTCGACTCCGGGCTGCCCGAGGGGGATCCGCTGCCGCCTTTGCCGGACGGCTGCTTCGGCCTGGTGCCGCTGGCCGAGCCGGTCGAACGGCTGGTCCGGGTGATCCGCGAGTTCCGCCCACACGTGCTGACCACCTACGATGAGAACGGTGGCTACCCGCACCCCGACCACATCCGCTGCCATGAGGTGTCGGTGGCCGCGTACGAGGCCGCCGCGGACTATCTGATGTTTCCTGACGCCGGCGATCCGTGGAGCGTGTCCAAGCTCTACTACACCCACGGGTTCCTGCGGCAGCGGATGCAGCTGCTGCAGGACGAGTTCGCCAAGCACGGTCAGCAGGGCCCGTTCGGCAAATGGCTTGAGCACTGGGACCCCGACCACGATGTGTTCGCCGGCCGGGTGACCACCCGGGTGGAGTGTGCGGAATACTTCAGCCAGCGCGACGATGCGTTGCGTGCACATGCCACCCAGATCGACCCGAAGGGCGATTTCTTCCATGCGCCGATCGAATGGCAGCAGCGGCTCTGGCCGACCGAGGAGTTCGAGTTGGCCAGGTCCCGCGTGCCGGTGAGGCTGCCGGAAGACGATCTGTTCGCCGGGATCGAGACATGATCGACACCCTGACGACGGTGGTCACCCTGCTGGCCGACGAGCCCCGCAACACCGGGCCCGAATTCGGCAAGGCCGCCCCGTTCGGCCTGCTGATCACGGTATTGCTGCTGGTCGGGATGTTCGGCCTGGTCTGGTCGATGAACCGGCACCTGCGCAACCTCCCGGAATCCTTCGATCGGGAGAACCCCGAGCCCGATCAGGAGGCCGACGACGGCACCGTGGCCACCGAAACTCCCGAGAACGGCACCACCAGGGGCGGCGACTGACCCGCCTATGGTGAAGGTGTGGCCAATCGCCTGAGCGGGTCCACCAGCCCATATCTGCGCCAGCACGCCGACAACCCGGTGCACTGGCGGGAGTGGTCGGCCGAGGCGCTGGCCGAGGCCGCCGACCGTGACGTCCCGATCCTGCTGTCGGTGGGCTACGCGGCGTGCCACTGGTGCCACGTGATGGCCCACGAATCGTTCGAGGACCCCGAGGTGGCCGCCGTGATGAACGACGGTTTCGTCTGCATCAAGGTCGACCGGGAGGAACGGCCCGATCTCGACGCGGTCTACATGAACGCGACGGTCGCGTTGACCGGGCAGGGCGGCTGGCCGATGACCTGCTTCCTGACCCCCGACGGCAGGCCGTTCTTCTGCGGCACCTACTACCCCAAGCCGGGGTTCCTGCAGCTGCTGTCCGCGGTGGCCGAGACCTGGCGCGACCGCCGCGACGAGGTCGAGCGGGCCTCGGACCAGATCGCCGTCGAGCTGCGGTCGATGGCGGCCGGCCTGCCCGGCGGTGGCGCACCGGTGGGCACCGATCTGTGCGATCACGCGGTGGCCGCGGTCCTGCACGACGAGGACGCCGCGCACGGCGGTTTCGGCACCACCCCGAAGTTTCCCCCGTCGGCGTTGTTGGAGGGGCTGCTGCGCCACCATGAACGCACCGGGTCGCCGGCCGCGCTCACCGCGGTCGAGCGGACGTGTTCGGCGATGGCCAGGGGCGGGATCTACGATCAGCTGGCCGGCGGTTTCGCCCGCTACAGCGTCGACCCCTATTGGGTGGTACCACATTTCGAGAAGATGCTGTACGACAACGCACAGCTGTTGCGGGTCTATGCGCACATGGCCCGCAGGACCGGAAGCCCGCTGGCTCTTCGGATTGCCTCGGAGACAGCCGATTTCGTGGTGAACGAGCTCGGCGATGACGGAATGTTCATCTCATCGCTGGATGCCGACGCCGGTGGACACGAAGGCCTGACGTATGTGTGGACGCCCGCCGAACTGCGCGCCGCGCTCGGCGACGACGACGGTGCCTGGGCGGCTTCACTTTTCAACGTGACGTCGGCCGGAACCTTCGAACACGGCACATCGGTGCTGCAGCTGCCCGCCGACCCCGACGACCTCCCGCGCTACCGGCGGGTGCGCGCCGCGTTGACGGCGGCACGCGGCTCGCGTCCGCAACCGGCCCGCGACGACAAGGTGGTGACCGCATGGAACGGGCTGGCCATCACCGCACTGGCCGAAGCGTCGGTGGCGCTGGACCGGCCCGAATTGCTCGATGCCGCATCGGTTTGCGCGCGCCGGCTGTGGGACCTGCACATGTCGGGGGGCCGGTTGCGGCGGGCCGGCCTCGGCGGCCGGGTCGGCGAGAGCGCCGCGATCCTGGAGGACCACGCCGCGCTGGCGACCGGCCTGCTGACGCTGTACCAGCTGACCGGCGAGTGGCGTACCGAGGCCCTGCGGCTGGTGGACATCGCGCTGGATCACTTCGCCGACCCCGAGCGGCCGGGCCGCTGGTTCGACACCGCCGACGATGCCGAGACGCTCATGGTCCGCCCCGCCGACCCGATCGACGGCGCGACACCGTCGGGCGCCTCGCTGATCGCCGAGGCGATGCAGCTGGCCGCCCACCTGACCGCATCGGAGCGGTATGCCGATGCGGCGCAGGCGACTTTGGCGTCGGCCACGCCGATCCTGGCCCGCGCCGCCCGGTCCGGCGGGCACTGGCTGGCGGTGGCCGAGGCGCAACTGCGCGGGCCGATCCAGATCGCGGTGGCGTGCGCCGGGCCGTCGAGCGGGCTGCTGGCCGCGGCCCGCACCCTGGCGCCCGGCGGGGCGGTGGTGATCGGCGGCGCGGCGGATTCCACCGAGCTGCTGCGGGACCGCGGCCGGGTCGACGGTGCCGACGCCGCATACGTGTGCCGGGGCAGGGTGTGCGATCTGCCGGTGACGACCGTCGAGGATCTGGCTGCCGCGCTGGGTGCGGCCGTGTAGCGTCGCGGCCATGGTCAACGCCGAGCAGATCACCCAGACCGTCAACCGCTACCTCGAGCTGGTCGGCGGCGGCTCCGCCGACGACATCGCCGATCTGTACGCCGACGACGCCACCGTCGAGGACCCGGTGGGCGGCGAGGTGCACATCGGCCGCGCCGCGATCCGCGGTTTCTACGCCAATGTCGAGAACGTCAAGGGCAAGGCGGAATTGGTGACCCTGCGGGTGGCAGGCCACGAGGCTGCGTTCCACTTCCGGCTCACCCTGGACTTCGGGGACAGCGGTATGCGCATCGAACCGATCGATGTGATGGTGTTCGACGGCGACGGCAAGATCGCGTCGATGAAGGCCTACTGGACCCAGGACGACGTCACGCCGATCTAGGACCGGTGGCGTCGGCGGTCAGAAGACGGCGAACCACATCGCGATGTAGTGGCAGATCGCCGCGACCGCCGTGCAGGCGTGGAAGAACTCGTGATGGCCGAAGGTCGTCGGCCACGGGTTGGGCCACTTCAGTGCGTAGAGCACGCCACCGATGCTGTAGAGCGCTCCGCCGACGATCAGCAGCACCACGGCGGCCACCCCGGCGCCGTGCATGATCGGTCCGATGAACCAGGCCGCGACCCAGCCCAACAGGATGTAGAGCGGTACGCCGAGCCAGCGTGGCGCCGACGGCCAGAACATCTTGAGCAGCACACCCGCGAGCGCCCCGCCCCATACGATCCAGAACAGCACCATGCCGCTGGACTCCGGCAGGGCCAGGAGCGCGAACGGGGTGTAGCTGCCCGCGATGAAGACGAAGATCATCGAGTGGTCGGCGCGCTTCATCCACTTGCGGGCGCTGTCGGACTTCCAGTTCACCCGGTGATAGGTGCCGCTGACGGCGAACATCGCCACGATCGTGAACGTGTAGAGCAGGGTGGCCAGCCCGGCCCTGGTCGACTCCACCGACCACGACACCGAGACCAGCGCGGCGCCGGCGATCAACGCGATGACGGCCGAATAGACGTGGATCCAGCCACGGGCCCGCGGCTTACCCAGGAACTGGGCGACACCGTCGGCGACCGCCTCGGGTAGGTCCTCGGGCCCCCGTCCGCGCACCGCGGCGGACCGGTAGGGCTTGGTGGCATCGATCGGCGCGGTCATGTCACCTCCCATAACGGCCGTGGGGTACCCCGCCGATCACAGTAGTCTTGTTCGTCGTGGACATCATTCCCCCGCGCCTCAAGGAACCGGCCTACCGGATCTACGAGATGCGGTTGCGCCAGGAGTTGGCGCAGGCCAAAGCCGAACTGCCCCGCCACATCGCCGTGTTGTGTGACGGTAATCGCCGCTGGGCCCGTGACGCCGGCCACGACGATGTCAGCATCGGCTACCGGATGGGCGCGGCCAAGATCGCCGAGATGCTGCGCTGGTGTCAGGCCGCGGGCATCGAGATGGCCACCGTGTATCTGCTGTCCACCGAGAACCTGCAGCGCGACCACGAGGAACTGGCCGGGCTGATCGAGATCATCACCGACGTCGTCGAGGAGATCTGCGCCCCGACCAACCGCTGGAGCGTCCGCACGGTGGGCGATCTGGAACTGCTCGGCGACGAACCGGCCCGGCGGCTGCGCGAGGCCGTCGGCCGCACCGCCGAGGCGACGTCCGCGCCGTTCCACGTCAACGTCGCCGTCGCCTACGGCGGCAGGCAGGAGATCGTCGACGCCGTCCGCTCGCTGCTGTCCAAGGAACTGGCCAACGGGGCCAGCGCGGAACAACTCGTCGATGCCGTCACCGCCGACGGCATCTCGGAGAACCTCTACACCTCCGGCCAGCCCGACCCCGACCTGGTGATCCGGACCTCCGGTGAGCAGCGGCTGTCCGGATTCCTGTTGTGGCAGAGCGCATATTCGGAGATGTGGTTCACCGAGGCGTACTGGCCCGCGTTCCGCCGCGTCGACTTCCTGCGCGCACTGCGCGACTACACGGCGCGACATCGTCGGTTCGGGAAGTGAGACACTGGGGCCATGGCTGCGCTGTCGGCAGTGGTCTTCACGCTCAGCTGGTGGCTGGGTCTCTACCTGCTCGCCCGCGATCCGCGTAAACCCGTCCTGGTCCTCGCCGCGATCGGGCTGACCAGCTTCGCGGCCGTCGTCGCGCTCGACGCGGTCCGGGTCACCATGGGATCCGAACTGCTCAGCCGCATCGAGATCTACCTCGTGGCGGTGCCGGGGATCGCGTGGTTCGCGGTGCTCGTCGAGCTGGCCCGGCCATCGGACGGTTTCCGGTCCAGGGCCGGTGAGGTGGCCGCGATCTTCGCCGTCGCGGTCGGGGCGTTCGCCGGCGCTGCTCTGGCCGGAAGCGTCGACGGCCCGCTGCGCACCGGCCACTGGGTGATGCTGGCGGTCATCTCGCTGTCCGCACTCGGCGCGATGACCAGGGCCGTGCTCGGCGGCACCAAACCCGGATCGGTGGTCGGATTCCTCATCGTGGCCACCCTGTTCTTCGCGCTCGCCAACGCGATCCTGATCATCCCGCTGGGTCTGCTGCCCAGCTGGTTGGCGTTGGCGTCCACCGGGTTCGACGTGGCGCTGCTCGGGGTCGCGGTGGCCATCTGGGACGCGTTCGACGAAGGTCAGGCGCTGCGCGCCGATATGCGCCGGTCGATCATCGGCACCCTGGTGATCGCGGTGCCCTTCGCGGCGCAGGCCCTGATCGGCGTCGCGGTGCTGGACTCCGGTGACGGACGGGTGGCGCTGACCATCCTGTTGTTCACCAGCCTCGCGGTCGCGGTCGCGGTGGAGGTGCTGGCCGGTCCGCTGGCCGGGGTCCTGGACCGGTTGGCGTTCTCCCGGTCCCCGGCCCTGCGCGCCGACCGTGAGGCGCTGCGCCGGACCGAGGCCGCCCTGCCGTTGCGGTCCAGCAGCCCGCTCGACGGGATCGACGACGACGCGTTCGCCCGGCTGACCCGCCGGGCCCTCGGCCACTACGGCGATCTGTCCAAGCTGATGGCCAGCCCGCTGACCGAACTGCCCGCGATCGACCGGCGCCTCGCCGCGCGGGGCGCACCCGATCAGCCGCTGGAGCGGGCCAATGAGCTCAAGGCGTTGCTGGCCGACCGCATCGCCGCGCTCAAACCCCGCGGCGGCGACGAATTCGGCACCTCCGAACAGTGGCGCCACTACAACTCGCTGTACTTCCCGTATGTGGCCGGCGTGCGGGCCTACGCCCAGAACGCCACCGCGGCCGGGCTGGATCCCGTCGCACGGCAGGCCTGGCAGTGGTTCGTCACCGAGGTGCCGCAACGCTCCCTGCACAACTGGCAGAACGCCGCGGCCAGGGTGATCGCCGCGGACCTTCGCGGCAGCCTCGCGCCGGCGAGCCGCTAAGACCCCGCTGACCTGGGCTTGGCAGCGCCTGGCAGTGCCTGGCGTCGATCTGGCAGTGCTATCTGGGCAGTGTCGGTGGTGTTCGAAGAGTTCGACGAAAAGTTCGACACCGCCGCTGCCCGGAGGGAGCCCGATATGACCGCCATCCTCAACCGGCCACTGTCCGACAGTACGGACTCGCTGCTGCGCTTCGCGCTGCGCGCCGACGCCACCCTGTGTGCCGGAGTCGGCCTGCTGGTCGCGATGGCCGCCGATCTGCTGGCCCGGATCTCCGGCCTGTCGGCGACGGCCGGCTGGATCCTCGGCGCCGGGCTGGCCGGCTACGGCGCGTTGCTGTACGTGCTGGCCGCGCTGTCCGATATCCGCAAGGTCGGCGTCGCCGTCGTCGTCGGCAACGTCGCGTTCTCGGTCGGCGCCGTGACGGCGGTCCTCGCCGGTTGGCTGCCACTGACCGAGACCGGGGCCGACCTGTTGCTCGGCTTCGTCGCCGCCACCGCCGGGCTGGCCTGGCTGCAGTACCGCGGGGTGCGCCGTCTGGCGTGACCCCTTCCGAGCCGGTGCGGGGCCGCGGGCGAAAGAGGTTGCGGCCGCGGTTCCCGCACCGTGCTAGTCCGAGAACACCACCACCAGAAGGAGAATCATGACCGCCATCACCGCCAACGCCACCGGGACCGATTCGCTGCTGCGCCTTGCCATGCGGGTCGACGCGGTCTGCGTGGGCATCGCCGGTATCGCCCTGCTCGCCGCCGCCGGGTGGTTCTCGGAGCTGACCGGCCTGGCCACGTCGGTCGAGTACGGCGTCGGGATCTTCTCGGTCGTCTACGGCGTCGTGGTGTTCGCCCTCGCCGGGATCGAGCGGGTGCGGCCCGCCGGGATCGGCACGGCGATCGCCAATGCGCTGTGCACCGTGATCGCCGTGATCGCCGCCGTGACGATGTCGCTGACCGCGACCGGAGTGGTGGCGGTCATCGCGTGCGGCATCTACACCGCGGTGATGGCCGAGCTGCAATACGTCGGCGTGCGCCGCATCCCGTCCTGACCCCCTTGGCCGAGCAGACGCGGCGGTACCCTGGAATGCGCTTTCCCGGGTACCGCCGCGTCTGCT
>NZ_JBSFPX010000238.1:0-9517 GCF_053588415.1 Mycobacterium sp. NPDC003449 | reverse complement strand
TCGGTGGTCGGCGTGTGTGTGGTAACCACACCGATACCGGAGGCCCTCACCCGTTCGTCGCCGCCACGCCGTTCACAACCTCCCCAAGAGTTACAGCTAGCCGGGCTCGGGTCCAAGGATCGCCTTCGACGCGGCCACCGCGGGCTGGTAGATCTCGCGGATGTCGCGCCCGTCCTCGACGATGAGCGCGGTGAGCTCGCGCAGCCCGCCCAGCAGGATGATCGCCAGCGGCCGGGTGAGCTGCGGCAGGTCCGCGCGCCGGAAACCGGCGGCCGCACTGAGATCGATCAGCAGATCGGTCAGCTCGCGCAGCGCGGCCCGCTGCAGCGGCCTGACCGCCGCGCCGAGGCCGGGCAGTTCCCTGATCCAGCTCAGGGTGATCGCCGGGGCGGACTCGATGTGGTCGACGTAGGCGCCGACGGCCTGTTCGATCTGCTCCTGCCAGGGGGCCTCGGCGTCGACCGCGGCCCGGATCAGGGTGACCAGCGCCGCGTTGTTGGCCCGCAGCAGTTCGATGAAGCACTCCTCCTTGCTGGCGAACTGGTCGTAGAAGGTGCGCTTGGAGGTGCGGGCGTGTCGCACGATGTCGGCCACCGTGGTGTCTCGGTAGCCCTTGTCGACGATCGCGGCGGTGAGCCCGTCCAGCAGGCGCAGCCGGAATGCGTCGGTGCCGGCTGTCGAACCGGCACCCGTGACCGCGGTCGTCATGAAAGCCCCTTGTGCCGTGTGGTACCTGCGAGTACCGTACTACGCACACCTCTGGTACACCGCAGTACCACACCTGGCTGGAGATGGCATGACCGATATTGCGACCGCCGACGACCTCGACGCCGCCGTACATCCGGTGCGGATTCCCCCGGGGCTACCGCTCCCCAAACTCGTCCAGGGCATCGGCTACGCGACCGCGCGGCGCTGGATGGTCAAACAGAGCGCCCGCCGGTACGGCGACGTGTTCAGCCTCAACATCCCGATGTTCGGGCGCACCGTGATCGTCGCCAATCCGCAGCTGGCCAAGCAGCTGTTCCTGGCCAACACCGACGATGTCGGCAACATCCAGCCCAACCTGAGCCGGATCCTGGGGTCGGGGTCGGTGTTCGCCCTCGACGGCACCGACCACCGGGCCCGCCGCAAGCTGCTGACACCGCCGTTCCACGGCAAGAGCATCAGGAACTACGAGCGGATCTTCGAGGAGGAGACGCTGCGGGAGAGCGCGACCTGGCCCGAGGGGCGGGAGTTCGAAACCCTCGAACCGATGATGAGGATCACCCTCAACGCGATCCTGCGGACCGTGTTCGGCGCCGACGGTGAACAGCTCGACGAGTTGCGCCGCATCATCCCGCCGTGGGTGACCCTCGGGTCGCGGCTCGCGGTGCTGCCCACCCCGAAAGGCCGGCTCAGCGAGTTCGGGCCGTGGCGGCGACTGGCCGCCTACCGGCGCCAGTACGACGCGGTGGTCGACCGGCTGGTCGTCCAGATCGAGGCCGACCCCGAATTCGAGCGGCGCGACGATATTCTGGCGCTACTGTTGCGCAGCACCTACGAGGACGGTTCGAGCATGTCGCGCAAGGACATCGCCGACGAGCTGCTCACCCTGCTGGCCGCCGGGCACGAGACCACGGCGTCGACGCTGGGCTGGGTCTTCGAACGGATCAGCAGGCATCCGCAGATCCTGGCCGAACTGGTCGCCGAGTCCGGCACCGACGCCAACGAGTACCGGCAGGCGACGATCCTTGAGGTGCAACGGGTTCGGACCGTGATCGACTTCGCCGGCAGGCACATCCACGCGCCCGGTTTCCGGCTCGGCGACTGGACGATCCCGCGCGGCTATTCCGTGATCGTGGCGCTGGCCGCCATTCAGGAACGGGCCGAGGAGTTCCCCGATCCGGGCCGGTTCGACCCGCAGCGCTTCATCGGCGCCAGGCCCGGCATCGGCTGGATCCCGTTCGGCGGCGGCACCCGGCGCTGTGTGGGTGCCGTATTCGCCAACGTCGAGATGGACGTGGTGCTGCGAACGGTATTGCGGCACTTCGTCATCCAGACCACCACCGCACCCGGCGAGAAGGTGCACTCGCGGGGCGTGGCGTTCACGCCGAGGGCCGGTGGGCGCGTGGTGCTGCGGCGCCGCGCGACGCCGCTGGGCTCCTAGCCGCGGTTCGGTCGCTGATCGCCGCGGACGACGTCTCAGGCAGTGTCAGGTAGGCGAGCATGCCGACCGCGGCGCAGCCTATTCCCCAGATGGCCGGCGACAGCAGGGATCCGGTGACCGCGACCAGTTGGGCGCAGATATAGGGTCCGAAGCCCGCGGCAACGATGGTCCCGAGATTGAAGCCGACCGAGGTGCCGGTGTAGCGGATCCGCTCGGGAAACAGCTCGGCGAAGCTGGTGTACACCGCCCCGGCCATCGCCGGCTCGATCACCATGAACGCCAGGAGGACCGGTGCGATCGCCCACAGGCTGGTGGTCGAGGTGACCAGGAGAAACATCGGGAGCGTCAGGACGAGGTAGGCCAGACATCCACCGAGGATGAGTGGTTTGCGGCCGAGCCGATCGCTGACCGTGCCCATCACCGGGTACAGCAGCGTCGATACGAGCAGCAGGGCGCCGAGTGCCAGGTACACGGTGGCGCTGTCCATGCCGCGGTCTTGGATGAGATAGATCGCCATGTACAACTTGGCCAGGAACGCCGGTCCCAGGATGGCGATCGACAGCCCGGCCACTTTGAGGACCTCACGCCAATATCGCTGGAGCACATCGAGAATAGGGGTGCGGACGACGGCGCCGCTCTGCTTGAGCTGCCGGAACCCGGGTGATTCTTCGAGACGGCGCCGAATCAGCAGACAGACCGCGGTGAGAGGGATGCACAGCAGGAACGGGATCCGCCATCCCCAGGCCACCATCTGCTCGGCCGTTGTCAGCACCGTCATCGTCCCCACGGTCAGTGCGCCGAAACCGAACCCGACACCGATGCCGAACGCGGGCAGCGAACCGTAAACCGCGCGCCGATTCCTCGGGGCCATCTCCACGATGTAGGTCTGCGCACCGGTGAATTCTCCTCCTGCGGAGAGTCCTTGAAGGATCCGGAGGATCAGCAGGAGCACCGGCGCGGCGATTCCGATCTGCGCATAGCCGGGCAGGACACCGATGGCCATCGACGCGGATCCCATCAGGAAGATGGTCAGCATCAGCACGGGTTTGCGTCCCATGCGATCACCGAGCGTGCCGAAGATGACGCCGCCGAGTGGGCGGGCGAGGTATCCGCCTCCGAACACCGCGAGGGCGGATAATGTTGCAGCAGTCGGCTGGTCGGAGGTAAAGAACAGCGGGGCGAACACCACCGCCAAGAACCCGTAGACGGTGAATTCATAGAATTCGATAGCGCTTCCCACTGTGCTTGCGAGTGCTGCGCGCCGCAGCGTGGCCGCGGTGTCGGCGCCCGCTCCTGTGGCAGTCGACATAGGTCCTCCATACGTTCGCTCTTGAGTTGCCCGACACGTTCGCACGGACCGTTCGGCGAGGTCACACCAACTTCTCGATGGCGGTATCGGTGACGGGAATACGCCGTAGCAGCAGGCGGGGAGCCGGTCCGCGGTATTCGCCCTGTCGATCGTGGTATCCGTGTTTGGTACTTCCGTGCCCGGCCCACGATGGGGCACGGTGCGTGGATGCGAGCCACCATCACCGTCGCCCCGACAGGACCGATCGCCACCAAAGCCGACAACCCCGCACTGCCGACGACACCACGCGAGATCGCCGACGCGGTGGCCGACGCCTATCTGGCGGGCGCGAGCGTGGCCCACATTCACCTACGAGACGACAGCCAACGCCCCACCGCCGATCTGCGGATCGGCCGTGAGGTCATGGCGCGCATCGCCGAGCGCTGCCCGATTCTGATCCAGATGTCTACCGGGGTCGGCCTGTCGGTGCCGTTCGAAGAGCGCGAGCAGCTGATCGACCTGCAACCGGAAATGGCGACGCTCAATCCGTGCACGATGAGTTTCGGGGCGGGGGAGTTCAGAAATCCTCCGGCCGGGGTGACCCGTCTGGCCGAGAAGATGCGGGATCTCGGTGTGAAGGCCGAACTCGAAATCTACGATTCCGGCCATCTCGATGCCTGTCTACGCCTGCGCGATAAGGGCCTGCTCCCCGAGCCGTTGCAGTTCTCGATCGTGTTGGGCGTTCAAGGCGGTATGGCGGCAACACCGACCAACCTGTTGACCATGGTGCAACGCCTTCCCGCGGGATCGGTCTGGCAGGTCATCGCGATCGGGCGGACCAACCTGGATTTGACCGCGATCGGTCTGGCACTCGGCGGCAACGCCCGCGCGGGCCTCGAAGACACCTTGCACATCCGAAAAGGTGAACTGGCGCAAGGGAGTACACCGCTGGTCACCCGCGCCACCCGGCTGGTGGCCGACCTCGACCGCGAGGTGGCCAGTGTGGAGCAGACCCGCCAGTCCCTGAACCTCACCTCGGGATAAGGACCTCCACATGCGCACCCTGATCGATATCTCGGTCGCCCTTCGGGCCGGTCTGGCGTCCGACCCGCCCGGCCTGCTCCCGCAGATCGAGTACTTCACACATCGCGACACGGTCGGCGATCTCCTTGGGTTCTTCCCCGGCGCGTCACCGGCCGATCTGCCGGACGGAGAGGCATGGGCGATCGAACGCGTGTCGATGACGACCCACAGCGGAACTCACCTCGACGCCCCCTACCACTACGCGTCCACGATGAACCACGGCGAACGTGCCATCACCATCGATGAGGTACCTCTCGACTGGTGCCTGCAACCGGCAGTCAAACTCGACTTCCGGCACTTCGACGACGGCTACGTCGTCACGGCCGAGGATGTCGAGTGCGAACTGGACCGCATCGGGCACACGCTGACGCCACTCGAGATCGTCCTGGTGAACACCCGGGCCGGAACCCGTTACGGACTCGACGATTACGTCTCGGCCGGGTGCGGCATGGGACGGGAGGCGACCCTCTACCTGCTTGAGCGAGGCATT
Organism: Mycobacterium sp. NPDC003449; assembly: GCF_053588415.1. Taxonomy (NCBI): domain Bacteria; kingdom Bacillati; phylum Actinomycetota; class Actinomycetes; order Mycobacteriales; family Mycobacteriaceae; genus Mycobacterium; species Mycobacterium sp. NPDC003449. The sequence continues at coordinate 4,510 of NZ_JBSFPX010000238.1, read as the reverse complement.
CGCCTCACCGGAACCGATGCCTGGAGTTGGGATGCCCCCTTCGTGCACACCGCAGAGCGCTACGCGGCGAGCGGTGACGGCGCACTCATCTGGGAGGGGCACAAGGCCGGACGGGAAATCGGGTACTGCCACATCGAGAAGCTTCACAACCTGGAACGGTTGCCCGCCGACGGATTCTCGGTTTGCTGCTTTCCGGTGAAGGTGTACGCGGCCTCCGCCGGATGGACCAGGGCCGTAGCGATATTCGACGATCCGACCGGGAGGTGACGAGGTGATTGACCGCAGGTGGCCCGATGACGTCTATGTCCGCGAGATCCCCGGGTGCGGGCGGAAACTGTACGCGCAGGCGGTAGCGGCCACCGGTACCCGAATCGTGGAAGTGGCCGGGAGCATGTCGTTTACCGCCGACAACACCTTTGTCGGCGAAGGAGACGTCGCCGCGCAAACCGCGCAGGTGCTCGACGTGATCGGCCGGTCCCTGCGCTCCTGCGGCGCCGCCATGTCCGACGTCGTCCGGACCACCACCTATGTCACCGACATCGAGGCTTACCTGCGCGACGGCCACTCCCTGTGGCTGAGCGCGTTCGGCGATGATCTGCCCGTATCGACGTGCATCCAGGTGGTTCGCTTCACCGAGCCACGAGCACTGATCGAGATGGAAGCCCGCGCTGTAGTGCCCTGACGGGTCTGGGCTGTTCACACCACAGTCAGCGGGGCGGTGTCAGGCCGAGCCGGTCGGCGTTGGTAAATGCGATCGCCTGGGTTGCGTCGGCGCTGAGATCGGCGGCAACCAGTGCGGCGACCGGATCCTCGACCCCCATGTCGAAGGGATAGTCGGAGCCCAGCAGCACCTGCCGGTGGCCGACGGTGGCGACCAGGGCATCGAGTGCCCGCGGGGTGTACACGAGCGAGTCGAAGTACATCCGATCCAGGTAGCTGCTGGGTAGCTGGGCGCAGCCGCGTGCATCGGCGCGATGGGTCCACGCGTGATCGACCCGGGTCATCAAGGCGGGCAGATATCCACCGCCGTGGGCGATTGCGAGTATCAGACCGGGATGCCGGTCGAGTACGCCTCCCACGACGAGGTGGCTGACCGCAACCGCGTGCTCGACCGGCTGCCCCACCGAATTGGACAGATACCAGCGGTCGAGCCGCTCATCCAGGCTGCACCCCCACGGGTGGACAAAGATGATCGCACCGAGTTCCTCCGCACGCGACCAGAACCCGTCGAGCGTTCGGCTGGACAGGTCAATCGGCCGGGTACCGGCCATGCCCGCAGCGAAAGTCGGCACTTCGACGCCGCGCAGACCGTGCCGAAGTACCGCGTCCTCCAAGGACCGGATCGCCACCTCGGGATGTTGCAACGGTGCAACGCCGAGGCCCGTCAAACGCCCTGCCGCACCGCCGCAGTGACCGGCGATACCGGCATTGGTCGCCGCAGCGATCTCCCACGCCAGCACGCGATCGGCCCAGGAATGGTACTGGGTGGGAACAACCGAGACGACCTGCGCGGCCACACCGTTGGCGTCCATGTGCGCGATCCGGCGTTCCAGGGAGGTGAGCAGGCAGCGTCGCTGTCGGACCATGCGGTCGGTGGCGTCGTTCGAATCGCGGCCGGCCCTACGCTCGTCCATTCGCCGTTGTTCGATAAACCCTGGGAGGCCCGCCACCAGGTCCTGTACGTCCGAAATCCACAGGTGGGCATGGACATCGACGGCCTCGATGTTCTGTCCGGCCGGTGCGCTGTCGGTCATGAATTCTCCTCGCAAGTGTGACCAACACCATGTTTGGTGAAATGGCCGCGACGAGGAACCCAAGATGGCGGATGCGGGCATCGAATCGGGTGATACTCAGGGCGTCGAGCCGCCCTGTCTGCGGGCGAACTCCACACCCGCCTGGATCTGGGTGCGCCACCAGTGATGGTCGGCGTCATCGTCGAAACTGGGATGCCACCACAACGCTTGCACCAGCGTCGGAACCCGGAAAGGTGGTGGCGAGCACAGTAGTTCGGGTGCATACGCAGAACGCCGGACAAGCTCGCGCTGCAGGATCGCTATCCGGTGAGAACCGACGAGCAGTGCGGGAACGATGTAGAAGGATTCGACTGTCACGCGTACCGGCGGTTCGACGTCGAGCAGTTCGAGCGCCCGCGTCGGAGCGGTGGGAAGCCTCGATGTCGTGGTGACCCACGGGTAGCGCATCAGGTCCTCGAGTCGGTGCTCGCCCCCGGCGAGTGGATGGTCTCGGCTCATCACACAGACCCACTCGTCGCTCAGCAGATCCAGATGTGGGAGCCCGCGCAGGACACCGCGCGGCATCAACATGGCATCGACCGTGCGGAGGGCCGCCCTCGGTTCCTCGATGAATTCCGGTGCTGGGGGAATGACCCTCAGGTGCGTACCCGGTGCGTGCGCCGACATCGCCCGGATGATGCCCGGGACCACCGTGGCGGCGCCATAATCCGAACTCACCAGGGTGAATTCGCGATCGGAGGACGCCGGATCGAATTCCGACGTCCGATCGAAGACCCGTTGCGCGGCCGCGATCGTCGCTGCGATCAGGGGCTGAAGGTCACGCGCGAGGGGGCTCGGTTCGTAGCGGTTACCGGTCCGGATCAGCAACTCGTCTCCGAAGTGCCTGCGCAACCTGGCCAGAGCTCCCGACATCGTCGGTTGGCTCAGACCGACCTTCTCGCCGGCGCGGGAGACGCTTTTCTCCGTCAACAGGGCGTCCAGCAGCACAATCAGATTCAAATCGAGCCTGGCGAGCGAGGATGACACCGACCCATGAAAGCACTGCGCCGTCTCCGCCGGCAGGCCGACGGAGGAACCCGTTCTGGCGCCAGGACATACCGGCATCGGTGATTCCGATGCGCAGGCTCTTGGAACGGTGGCCGGCTGCCGACACCATGGAAGGACAGAGCTGAGGAGGACCATGACATCACCGACCCATTCGATCGAGCTCGTCACCACCCGGTGGTCATCGGATCGCGATGAGGACGTCGTGCCTGTGGACAATCCGGCCACCGGTGAGGTGTTCGCTCGCGTCCAGGGCGGTGGCGCGGACCAGGTCGATGCGGCGATCGCGACCGCACGGGCGGCACAACCCGGCTGGGCCGCCCGCACCCCCCGCGAGCGAGGCCGGTACCTGTTACAGGTCGCCGAAGCCCTCCGCACGCACGCCGATGCGATAGCCGCGCTCGAATCCCGCGAAATGGGCAAACCTGTCAGCCAGGCCCGTCGGTTCGACCTCGAAACGTGCATCGGTGTATTCGAGTACTTCGGGAAAATGGTCGAAGCGCTGCCCCATCACGTCAACGACCAGGGCTACGTGCTCGACGTCTCGATGCTCGAACCGTATGGCGTCGTCGGCGCCATCCTGCCCTTCAACTGGCCCCCGATCCACACCGCGGGGAAATCGGCACCGGCTCTGGCCGTGGGCAATGCGATCGTCATCAAGCCTCCGGAGCAGTGCCCGCAGACCGTCATGCGCATCCTGGAGATTGTCCGATCGGTCATCCCGGACGACGTCGTCCACGTCGTTCCCGGTGGCGCCGCGGCCGGTGCCGCGCTGACCTCCCATCCCGGGATCGACAAGATCTCCTTCACCGGCTCACCCGTCACCGGTCAACACGTCCTACGGGCCGCGGCCGACAACCTCACCCCCACCCTGATGGAACTCGGCGGTAAGAACGCGATCGTGGTCTTCGACGACGCCGATCTGAACCTCGCTGTCGCCGGCGCGATCGAAGGTGGCTACTTCAACCAGGGCGAGGCCTGCACGGCAGCTTCCCGCGTCATCGTCCACCGCGACGTCTACGAGGAATTCATCGACACGTTCGCCCGCGCGGTGAAGAACCTTCAGGTCGGCGACGGCGCGGACCCTCACACCCATGTCGGACCTCTGGTCAGTCCGGTCCAACAACGGAAAGTCCTCGAATACATCAAGATCGGGAAGGACGAAGGCGCCCATGTGGTGGCGACCGCACCCGTCCCCGCCGACCCGGCGCTCAGCGGCGGATACTTCGTCGAGCCGACGCTGTTCGCCGACGTGACACCGTCGATGCGGATCGCCACCGAGGAAATCTTCGGGCCCGTGGTGGTGGTGATCCCGTTCGAGGACGAATCCGAGGCCGTTGCCATCGCGAACGGCACCGAGTTCGGTCTGGTCGGCGCCATCTACACCGCGAACTCCGAACGCCAGATGCGGGTGGCCCGCCGGCTCGCCGCGGGCATGGTCTTCATCAACAACTACAACCGCATGGTCGTCGGAATGCCCTTCGGCGGAATCAAATCCAGCGGTTACGGGCGAGAGCACTCCGCTGAGACTCTGCAGGAGTACGGCTACACGAAGACCATGCGGATGCGCTCGGGGACTTGCGACGTACCCGTGTGGGACGCCGTCACGGAGGTTCTCCGATGAGGCTGACCGCTACCGGCCCGCGGCCTCGCGCTTCGGATCACGACCAAGTCGGCGTTGAGACTGTTGCCGATTGAACCAGCCTTCAGGG